>JBBIMQ010000108.1:0-8520 GCA_037444345.1 Gemmatimonadota bacterium
CGGCCACCCCACCAGACACACGTCCGACCTGCCCGCCTTCCACTCCCCGCAGAGCTGACGGAGGGGGTCGAACCCTCAACCGCCGGTTTACAAAACCGGTGCTCTGCCAGTTGAGCTACGTCAGCGGGTAGCCGGAACAGACAGAACTTTATGATACCCTGATGTTTAGCCTCCTGTCAACGGCCGAGCTATCCCTGGACCCCCCGGGTGCCCGGCGCCCTCCGCGCGGGGACCGCCGGTCCGTCACGTCCCGGCCCTCCTTACGTCCACGCTTCCGTCCTTGTTGTCCCTCACCTCCCACCCGGCGTCCCGGAGGAGTGCCCGGATGCGGTCGGCCTCGCCGTAGTCGCGGCGGCCCCTCGCGCTCTGTCTGGCCATCGCCCAGGCGAGCGCCCAGCGCCGCTGCTCGGCGGGATCCGAGGGTGGGGTACCGGGCGGAAGCCGAGCCGGGCCCGGGCCCTGGCCGAGGAGCGAATCCTCCCCTCTCACCTTGACCACTTCCGCGGGCGCGGGCAGCACGTCCAGGACCGAGGTCGCACGTTCCCAGGCACCGGTGGCGACCGGGGTCGGGCTCGCCCCGCTGTCGAGGAAGCGGTTCCCCTCGCGAGCGGCCTCGAACAGCGCAGCGACGGCGGCCGGCGCATCGAGATCGTCGTCCAGGGCGGTCTCGAACCGCCGGAGCAGGTCCTGGGCCCAGCGGTTCCAGGGCGCCGGCTCGCCTCCGGTCCCGGCCACCCCTGCCGCCCTCCCGGCGGCCTCGAGGCGTGCGCCGAACTCGCCGAGCCGCCGGCTCCCTTCGCCGGCAGCGGCCAGGGCCTCGTCGGTGAGGTCGAGTTTCTGGCGGTAGTGCGTCTGGTAGGCGAGCAGCCGGATCGCCCCGGCGTCAACCCCGTCCTCGCGTAGATCGCGCGGGGTGGTGATGTTGCCGAACCGCTTGGACATCTTGGTCCCGCGGACGTTCAGGAACTCGCCGTGGAGCCAGTAGCGGGCGAAGAGCTCCTTGCCGGTGTAGGCGCAGGACTGGGCGATCTCGTCCTCGTGGTGGGGGAAGATCAGGTCCACCCCGCCCGCGTGAATGTCCAGCACGTCGCCCAGGCCGTGTTTGCGGAGCAGGGCGAGCGCCATCGCGGAGCACTCGAGGTGCCACCCGGGGCGGCCCCGGCCGAACGGGGCATCCCAGGCGGCGCCGACCTGTTCGTCCTCGGGTCGCGCCGCCTTCCACAGGACGAAATCCCGGGCGTTCTCCTTGTCGTACTCGTCGCTCAGCACCCTGCCGCTCGCGCCGGCCTTGAGCACACGTCGGTCGAGCTGGGAGAGGCGCCCATAGGCGGGGAACCGGGCGATCGAGAAGTAGACCGAGCCGTCGTCCCCTCGGTACGCGGTGCCGTTCTCCAGCAACCGACTCACCAGCTTCACCATGGGGCCGATGAACTCGGTGGCCCGGGGGTACTCGTGGGCGGGGCGGATCCGGAGGTAGTCGCGATCCTCGAAGAAGGCCGCGACGAAGGGTTCCACCAGCTCCCGGATGGTGGTCCCCCTGGCGAGCGACTCCTTGATGATCCGGTCGTCCACGTCGGTGAGGTTCATGATGTGGAGCACCGCGTACCCACTCGCCTCGAGCCAGCGCCGGAGGAGGTCCTCGAAGAGAAACGTCCGGAAGTTGCCGATGTGGGCGTAGTTCCACACGGTCGGGCCGCAGGTGTACATAGCCACCCGGCCCGGTGTCAGGGGCTCGAAGGGCTCGACCTGGCGGGTGAGCGTATTGAAGAGGCGGAGCGCCATGGGCCGGGCTCGAGGATCCGCCAGGCGGCGCTAGTCCGCGGTGTCGGGGAGGAGCGAGGCCGGCTCCGCGCGGGCCCCCCGGCGCGCTGCTCCCGAGCCCGCCTCCGCCTCCGCGCCGGCCGGCGACACGTAGCGGACATGCACCGTCCGCTGGGGGAACGGAATTTCGATGCCCTCGCGATCGAGCCGCTTCTTGATCCGGCGGCGAAACTCGCAGGCCACCGCCCACTGCTGGGCCGGCAGGGTGCGAAAGAGGGTTCGGATGGTGATCGCGCTGTCGTCGAGCTCGTCCACCCCGACCACTTCGGGATCGCCGTCGAAACGGCTCCGCCACTCGGGGTCCTGGGCGAAGCGGCGGGCCTCGTCGCGGAAGACTTCGAGGGCCCGGTCCAGGTCGGTGCCGTAGGCCACCCCCACGTCCACCACGGCGCGGGACCATTTGCGCGTCATGTTGCTCACGGTGGAGATCTGGCCGTTGGGAATGATGTGGAGCACGCCCCGGAGGTCGCGCAGCATGACCACCCGCAGCGTCATCCGCTCCACCACGCCCGACTTCCCGGCCACTTCGATCACGTCGCCCACGGCGAACTGGCCCTCGGCCAGATAGAAGAAACCGGTGATCACATCCTTCACCAGGCTCTGAGCGCCGAAGGAAATGGCGAGCCCCAGAATGCCCGCGCCGGCCAGGAGCGGGCCGATGTTGATGAAGATGTCGGCGGTAAAGAGCAGCGCCACGATGACGATCGCCGCCTTCCCCACGCTGCGGAGGAGCTGCGCGATGGTGTGCCCCCGCTGCTCCTGCTCGGTCAAGGTGGCGGGGTCGCCGTCGTCCACGGCCCGCTCGATCCGCGCCGCCACGATGCGCACCGCCCGGATGCCGAGCCAGGCAAAGAACCAGATCGCCACGATCCGGAGCGCGCTCCGGAGCAGGAGCGGGACATCCACGTCGAACAGCTCCGCCAGGCGGCGGAGAATCTCGGGGAAGAGCAGCATGGCAGGAACTTAGGCCGGTCGGCCCGTGGTGTTCAACCCGCGTGGCCACATGGGCGGGCGGCGGCACCGAGGTGGCTGGGCGGCGCGAGCGCGGCTACCTACTTCCGCGTTCCGGCCCGTTCGTGGGTCTGGGCTTCGTTCCCCGGCTCTGCCCGGCACCGGTCCGCCGGGGGACGGATCACCAGGCTGGCGAGCACCGCCACCCGCTCCGCCACGCAGTGGGCCAGCACTTCCTCTGCTCTCACGTCGAGGAGAGGGACCTCGAGCCCCGCCGGGAGCCGCCGCGCACCGGGCCACGCCGCTGCCATCCGATCGAGCGGGGCAGGATCGGCAAGTCTGAAGGAGAGCCGGAGCACCGGTACCGGGGCGGCCATGAGCCACGGTAGTTCGAGGCTCTCCGAAGCATGGGCTCGTTCGACTGCGCGGGGAGGCGAGAAAAACGCCGGGGGCCGGCTCGAGCCTGCGATCCCCGGGACGGCTTGCCAGCGGGTGCTAGAAACCGATCTGCACGCCGCCCAGGACCGTGGCGAACCGCTGGGCCGCGAGGCCGGGCTCCTTGTCGAACACCGAGTGATACCGGGCTTCGAGGGCCAGGCGGACCCGCCGGAGGCCCAGATCGGCGAGCAGGCCTCCGCCCAGGCTCGCCCCGCCTCGGGTCCGGTCGAAGATCCCGCCGGGGGCAAAGCGGTACACACCGAGGCCCCCGACGACGAAGGGCCGGAAGCGCCCGGTGGGGGCCACCACCCGGAAGAAGCCGCCGAGCAGATCGGACTTGTTGTCGTTGCCGGTGTGCTGCTCGCCCACCTCGAGCCCGAACCCGACCAGGCCGAGCTGGAGCCCGCCCCCGAGCGAAAAGGCCACATCGCTCCCTGAACTGGAGTTGTCGGCATCGGTTGCGATACCACCCAGCAGGAGACCGAACCCATGCGCCTGGGCGGCGAGCAGGCGCGGGCCGCCCAGGACGGCGGCACCCAGCAACACCAGGACGGAGCGGCGCATGCCGCCTCTCCGCTTGCAGGCGGGCGAGCAGCGGACGGCCATCAGGCGGGGCGATTCACCGAGGCCGTCAGGGCGGGGCGGAGGTCTCTGGAGCCCGCGTGACATGAGGCACCGGGGTCAGGACTTCTCGCCGGGGCGTGCGACGAGCACCGGGTGGGTGGCACCCCGGACGACCTTGTCCGTCACACTCCCCACCAGCACCCGCTCGAATCCGCCGCGCCCGTGGCTCGCGATGGCGATCAGGTCGGCCCTGGCCCGCTCCGCCTCGGCCAGGATGGTCTGTGCGACCGGGAGGCCGTCCGCCACGACGGTCGTCACCACGTGGCCTTCCCGGCGCAGCCGGGCGGCGTGGCCTTCGAGGTATCGGGCCGCGCTCTCGCGAAGCTTCCGCTCCGCATCGGGATCGAGCGGCACGACCATCAGGCCGTTGGGATCCACCACGGGATAGGGCGGCTCGACCACGATCAGGAGGATGAATTCGGCGCCGAACGGCTGGCCCAGTGCCACAGCCCGATCAATCGCATGCTCGGAGAACTCGGAGCCGTCGAGCGTCACCAGGATCCGGTCGAGCCGGCTCACCGGCGGGGTGTCGCCGGCGGGGCGGATCAACAGGACCGGCACGTGCACATGGCGCACCAGGTGATCGGCCACGCTGCCGAGCCAGAATCGGCTGAGGGCGCCGCGTCCGTGGGTCGTCATGACGACGAGATCCGCCCCCGCCTGCTGAACCTGTTCCTCCAGGGCGCCCGCCACCGGGCCGTCGAGGAGGGCGGAGGTGACCGCGACATTAGCCGTGGAACGGATGCGTTCGACCACGCCCGAGAGGTAGGTGCTTTCGCTCATCCGGCCTTCCTGCTCGAGCTGAGCTTCGACCTGCGGAACTTCGAGCGCCGTGGCCAGAGCGGGCACGGGATGGTGCACGAGGGCGAGTTGCAACATCGCTCCCGTCCGGCAGGCGATCTCGGTCGCGAGGGGAAGCGCCTGCTCGGCGAAGGCCGAACCGTCCAGGGGCACGAGAACCAGGCGATAGAGCGCGGGCGGCATGGGTTCCTCCTGTCAGCCGGCTTCAAGTTGCCCTCTCTCGTATGAAGGAAGCTTGAACGAGGGAGGAACGCCAGCCTCCCGAGACCTTGCCAGGGCGGCGGTCGCGGAAGCCAGGCCTGTCGTGCCGCCCGGGGCGGCGGAGGGGAGCGAGCGACGAGGGGACGAGCGGTGGCCGGCGCGGGTGCGGGGGCCCTTCGAGCGGCGGCCGATCGAGCCTAGCCGAGGAGCCAGAGGCCGAACCCGGCCGCGGCCCCGATGGCGGTGAGGCCGAGCCCGGCGATGCGGCGGTATTCGCCGCGGCCGAGGATCAGCACGGCGGAGAGCTTGAAGGCGGTATTCGCCAGCACTCCTACCACCAATCCCTGGGCGGCGAGGCGGAGGAGACCGGCTTCGGCGGGGAGCCGGCTCATCGCGAGGGTGAGGGCATCCAGGTCGGTAAGCCCCAGGAACGCCGCCGAGGCCAGCACACCGGTCGAGCCGAACCGCTCGCGCACATATGTCATGAGCATGAGCACGAGCTGAAAGCCGAGGGCCAGCCCGAAGGCGGAGGCCAGGCGAAGCGGACTTCGGGTCTCCGGGGCGGAGCCGTGATGGGGCTGGTGCCGGGTCCGGAGCCAGCCGGCGGCGACGAGCGCGGCTCCCGCGAGGAGCGGCGGGAAGAGGCCCGACAGGACCGCTCCGGTGAGTGCCGGGTTCAGGGCCAGGGTGAGGACGACCACTCGCGGGACCAGCACGGTGCACGCGCCCAGCGTGCCGAGCGCGAGGGACCGGCCGGCGAAGGGGCGCTCCCTGCTCTGCCGGGCGAAGGCGAGCGCGACGGCGGTGCTCGAGATCACCCCACCCAGGAGGCCAGTAACCGCCGAGCCATGCGTCTCGCCCGCTGCCCGGCGTGCAAGGTAGCCGGCGAAATTGATCCCCGAGACAATCAGGACAACGAGCCACAGCTCGCGCGGGCGGATGCCGCCCAGCGGGCCGTAGGGGCCTTCGGGGAGGAGCGGCAGGAGGACGAGGGCGAGGACGGCGAAGTGGAGAGCGGCACGCATCTCCACCTCGCCGATGCGCCGGACGAAGGCGTGAATCGCGGACTTCTCGCCGAGGGCGAGCACCATCACGGCGGTGGCGCCCGCGGCGAGCGCGGGCTGTCCCAGTCCCGCCAGGGTCGCCACCGCGAGGACGGCAAGCGCGGCGGCCTCGGTGGTGCCGTCCACCTGCCCCCCAGCTCGGGAGGCGATCACGTAGGCGGCGGCCGTGAGGAGGGCTCCGCCGAGTAACAGGGCCGCGGCAGCCCCGGGGTGGCCGCGCGCCAGGAGGAGGCCGGCCGTGCCTCCGAGAATGCCGAGCAGCAAGAAAGTGCGCGCGCCCGCGAAGCGCGCCGTGGGGCCGGTCGCGTGACCCGACCACTCCCGCTCGATGCCAACAGCCAACCCGGCCAGGCCGGCCACGGCCAGATCGAGCGCCGCCTCGAGCTCTGGACCGATCAGGGCACCCTCGCTCTCGTGCTTTCGGCCGAGCGAGGCGGGTGGGCAGCCTGGCCGGCGCGCACCCTGGGCCTAGCAGCTCGGCAGGGGGCCCGGCGCGGTCTCACAGCGGGATGGTCAGGACCGCGCAGGGCGCTTCATGTGCGAGCCGCCGGGCCACGCTTCCGGCCTCGATCACGCCGGCAGGGCCACCCCGGTGGTAGCCTACGACCAGCACGTCGCACTTGGCGCTCTCGACCTCCCGCAGGATCTGCTCGACGATCCCTCCGTGGCGCACCACCAGGGGCGATCCGTGAACCCCGGCGGCGGGCTCTTCCCAGAGGTTCATGGTTTCGGGATCGGACCGGCAGAACTCGTCCATGGCCTGCACCAATCGGGTGGTGCGGGAGGTGAGCACGCCGTGCGCGGCCTTGCCGTCGGCCTGGGGGGGCTCGACCGTGATCGCCCGGAGCCGGCCGCCGATGGCGCGGGTGAAGTCCGCCGCGGCCAGCAAGACGGACAGCCCGCGCTCGGTCCCGTCGAGGGCCACGCACACGCGGCGGAGCTGGGTCCGACCCGCCAGGACGAACAGGCAGGGGACGCGGGAGCGGCGGGCCACGGAATCAGCCGTGTCGCCGAGCAGGAGTCGCTGGGTCGGGCTCCGGGGCTTGCGCCCGATCACGATCAGGTCGGCGCCGTTGGTTTCCGCGTACCGGCAGATCTCGATGCCGGGGACCCCGACCGAGGCGGCCAGATTCAGGGCGGCCGGGCGCTCGGCCAGGCTGCCGAGTTCTCGGGACACCACCTGCCGGAGGTGCTCCAGCGACTTCTGCCACATCCCACCGCCAGCGACCTGCTCGGCGACCGTGAGAACGGTGAGCTCGGCCCCACCCTGGAGCGCCAGGAGGGCCGCCACCCGCATCGCGGTACGGCCTTCTTCGGAGTCGTCGGTGGCGGCGACCAGGCGCTTCAATTGCATTCGGATTCTGGACCCATTCTGGTGGCAAACTGCATCCCGGCGGCTGAAGGAAACGTGAAAGGGAGCGGAACCGAGGCTGTCGCCGCGGGCAGGGCGTCTTAGATTGTGCCCATGACCGAGACGCGGCGGCGGGTGCGGCAGCCGGCGCCGGTGGCCAGCCGGTCGCTTTCCGACCGGCTGGAACGGCTGGTTGCTTCGGTGCCGGGCCTGATCTCGGAGCTGTCGCTGGAGGGCGTGCTCCAGCGGATCGCGGACCTGGGGGCCGAGGTGATCGGTGCCCGTTACGCGGCGATCGGCATGCTGGCCAGCGACGGCCGCACGCTGGAGACGTTCACCACCCACGGAGTGAGCCCCGAGGAGCGGAGCCGGATCGGCGATCCCCCGCGGGGCCACGGTATCCTGGGGCTCGTGATCCGCGAGGGGCGGACGATCCGGCTGGCCGATCTCACCGGGCACCCCTCGTCCTACGGCTTCCCGCCGCACCACCCCCCGATGCGTTCGTTCCTGGGCGTGCCGATCGTGGGCCGCCGGGGGGTGCTCGGCGACCTCTACCTCACGGAGAAGATCGGCGGTCCCGAGTTCACGGCAGAGGACGAGCACCTGGCGACCCTGCTCGCGAGCCAGGCCGCGGCCGCGATCGAGAATGCCCGGCTCCACGAGGAGAGCGCCCGCCTCCTAGAGGAGGTGCAGCAACTGCACCGGGCCCGGGAGCGGTTCTTCGCGATGGTGAACCACGAGCTCCGGAACGCGCTGGCCGCGGTGTTCGGGTGGGCGGAAATGCTGGTCCGGAAGAAGGATCCCCAATCGGTGCCCCGCGCGGCCTACGAAGTTCTGGACAGCGCGGAACGGGCGATCTCGCTGATCAACGACCTGCTGGATCTGAGCCGGCTGGACGAGGACCGGCTCCGCCCGGCCATCAAGGAAGTGGACTGCGCCGGGATCGTCCGGCAGGCGGTGAATCGGGTAACGCCCCAGGCCGAGAAGAAGGGGGTGGTGATCGAGAGCCGGGTTCCTCGCGACCTGCCAACTTGCCGGACCGACGCGAGCCGGGTGGAGCAGATTCTGGTCAACCTGCTGGGGAACGCGGTGCGGCACACGCCGGACGGGACCACGGTGCGGATCTCGGTCGAGCCGGGGGAGTCCAACGTCCTCTTTCGGATCGAGGACGAAGGCCCCGGGATCGCCCCGGAGGAAGTGGAGCGGATCTTCGATATCTACCACTCCGGCAGTGGCCCGGAGAGCCATGGGGCGGGCCTCGGGCTCCCT
>JBBIMQ010000109.1:0-8512 GCA_037444345.1 Gemmatimonadota bacterium
CCCCCACGCCACCTCGGCTCCGAGGGCGGCTCCCACCTGGGCCCCGAGGGTGCGACCGGTCGCGCGGGCGCCGGCCGTTCACCCTGCCAGGACAACGCCGGCTGCGGGCGGCCGGGCCGCTCAGCATCTGGGCCGTGGCGCCGCTGCAACACGTGCCCGCCAGCACCCCTCAGTTCCGGGATGCAAACCCTTTGCAGTTCAATGGATTGGCATCAGGTCCGGAGGTTGCCGAAGCTCCGCTCGGCCTTTGAGGACAGCGACGCCATGGCTCCCATTCGAGTCCAGACCCCGGCGGGTGACGAGCTCGTCTTCTCCTCTCCGGCCGAGCTTGCCTCGGCGTCCAGGCGTGGCGAGGTGAGGGCGGACTGGAAGGTCTTTCACGAGCGGCGCAACCGCTGGCTGCCGATCACCATGCACCCGGCGTTCAAGGAACCGGATGCGGCTGCCGAATCGCTCGCCGAGGCGAGGCGCAGCTCCGAGCTGGTGCTGATCTACCCGGACCAGGAGCTCAGGTCCAGGCGCTCTCCACCGGCCGACGACGTGCTGGACCGCGGGCCGCTTCTCACGCCGGAGGAGATCGAACGGGCACTCCGGTCGGGGAGCCGCTGGCCCAAGGTCGAGCTGCCTGGCGGGATCGCGGTTCAGCAGCATGGGGAGTGCATCGCGCCCGGTCCCGAGACCGGGGCCGGGGCCGGCGCCACCGGCCGCGCCGCGACCCAGGCCGGCCGGTCGGTCTTTCCGGCCATCACGCGGGCGGTCAATGGCGTGGTGAGCCTGGCCGGCCGGCGGCGCTGACCCATTGTCACACGGGCCTTGGCTACGGCCTCCGGGCCCGAGGCAACTTGAGCGGCTACGGCTGGCCCGGGCGACCATGAGCCTCCTCGCCCCGGCCGGCGAGGGGCAGACGGCCCCGGGCTATGACTGCGCTCGTCCCGTGGCGATCGGCGATGCCACCCGGGTGGCCCAAGTCGCGCCGCTCCCCGATGAGAGGTTAGTCACCACGGCAGCCCTTCCGGTTGAGGGGCGAAAGTGGTTCACCAGCGGCGGCATCATTCAGGAAGCCCTGATGTGGGACAACGGTGGCGGGTATCGGGGCTTGCGTTTCCGGCCGGCCCGGCCGCGCCCAGGCCTGCACCGGTCTGGAGCGAGCCCTGTCGCCCGACAACCCATGGTTAGGTCGGCGGAGTGCCGCCGAACGACGTCTGCGTCAACTGCACCTGGCCCCGCACCATCTTTCCCATGAACTCCCGGAGCCAGTCCGGCTCCAGCACCTCCGCCTCCGCCCCGTAGTGGAGCACCTCCCGCGCAAGCCAGTGTGGGTCGGCGACGGGCAGCTCGACGAGGTACCGCCCGTCCGGCGCGGTTTCGCCGCCGGGATAGCGTTCCCGGAGCCAGCGCGCGATCCGCGGGCTGAAGGCCACCCTGGCCCTGGGGTGGCCCTCCCCCGCCAAGAGGTCGCTCGCCCGCCGCACCGGGCGGAAATCGGGCCGGGGCACGAACCGGTCCTCCAGCGGTGTCAGTTCCAGCACGCGCTCGGCCCGGAAGTGTCGGACCGCCTGGGCCCGCTCGCACCAGGCGACCAGGTACCAGACGCCGCCGGCCTGCACCACCTGGTAGGGGTGGATGATCCGGCGCGACGGCTCGCCGGCCGCGCCGCAATAGGTGAGGTCGAGCTTGCGGCGCTCGTCGCGCGCCTCCCGGGCCAGCGCGAGGTGCCTGACGAGCCGCTCCTCGGGGGTGGGGCCAACAACCCAGCTCCGTTCTACCTCGGCCGGCTCCGGGGCCGCTCCCAGGGCCTGGCCCAGCCTCCTGGCCAGGTCGCGCCCTCCGCTGACGCCCAGGAGCCCGAGAACCAGCGCCAGACCTTCGTCGCGGCTCAGGCGGAGGGGACGGCGGAACTTGCCCGCGCTGCCGAGCACGAAGCCCTGCCCCACGAAGGCCAGCCTGAGGCTCGCGAGCCAGGGATTGTAGGCCTCGGTGACCCGTGCGAGCACGTCGAGGTCCTGGCGGAGGGTCCTCTCCGAGACGCCCAGATAGCGGGCTGCCCGCGGGTAGCGGAGGGGACGCCCGGTGTCACGCTGTGACATCCAGGCCACCAGGGACACGAGTCGCTGAATCCGGGTGTGGGCCGTGTCGGGCATGATTCAACCGTAGATCGCGCGCAGCCGCCCGCGCTCCGCCTCGAGCCGGTCCCGAAGATCCTGGGGCTCGAGGATCTCGGCCTGGCCGCCGAACGGGAGCAGCCATCGGACAAAGGCGTCCGGCACCCGGACGTCGAACTCGAAGACCGCGCCGCCCTCGCCATCGAGCGCCTCCACCACCCGGCCCAGGCCTTCCGCCATCGTCCAGCGCGAGTGCGGGAAGCCGATCCGTACCCGCGCGGGCCTGGGTGGTACCTCCGACAGCTCCCAGGGCGGGCGGTCGAGGTAATTTCGAATGGAGAACTCCGGCGGCACCCTGAAGCAGGCCGTGTCCTCCATCAGCTCCGCCCGGCGCATCCGATCCAGCCGGAAGACCCGGATCGCGTCGCGATCCGGGGCCCGGGCGATACAGTACCAGTGGCCCCAGGTGAGCATGAGGCCGTACGGTTCGATCACCCGGTCCTCCTCCGCATCGCGCCCGATGGCGTAATACCGGCATCGCACCGGCAGCCGGGCCTCGACCGCGCGCCGCAGGACGTCGAAAATCTGCTCGAACCCCGGTCCCACCGGCGCGTTCAGGGTGAGATCCTCCTCGCCAGGCGCGATGCCCGGCAGGTCGAACGAGAGCTTCCTCAGGGCCGAGGCCGCCGAAGGGCCGAGCGGGCTGTCGCCGAGCGCGAGCACCCGCCGGGCTGCGCGACGCAGTATGTCGTACTCGTCAGGTTTGAGGGACAAGGTGGGGAGGGGGTACGGCCGCTTCGCCGGCTTGCCTGATACCGCCTCCAGCTCGAGATAGGGGAGATAGAAGTCGCGCGGCTTGAGCAGATAGGCGTCCACCGCCTGGCCTCCGGAACCGACCACCTGGGTCGCGACCGGTTCGATCACCACGCCGAGCTCGCGGAGCTCCCGCTTGTCCCGCTCGAACTTCCGCCGGACAGATTCCTTGACGCTCTCCGACCCACCGACCCAGTCCCGCTGATAGTCGGCGACCTGGCTCAGGATCTCCTCGCGGGTCACCGGGTAGCGATGGTCCAGCAGGAAGGCGAGCAGGTTGAGCCAGCGCTCGGCCTTGGAGAAGCGAGAAAGGCGGCGAGGCGAGCGGCGGGTCATGGCGCGAGCCGCGGAAGAAGAAGGCTCCGGTCAGGCAGGGCGTGAACCAGGGGCGTCAGCATGCCCGAGTAGAGGTTACCGGTCTTTCCCCCGGGGCCGCAAGAGAGCGCGGCTCCGGGACCCGCCGCCGTGGCTCGCTCGGGTGCGACGGCCCGTGGCTCGGGTGGCGCGATCTCAGGTGGACCCGCATCGCGGTACGCGGCGGCGTCAGGCGCTCCTATCGCCCGCCGGCGGCGGCCCGGACCAGCTCGGCGAGCATCAGCGCGGCCAGCACGGCGACCGTGGCCAGCAGCGCCAGGCGCCCCCAGCGCCCCTCCCGGGCCGGGGCCCAGCCGGAGAGCCCCACCAGGAGCCCGCCCACCCATGCGGCCGCAAGGCTCAGGGAGAAGTCGGGAGTGACCGGGCAACCCATGGCGTGCCACGAGCAAGACGATCGCCTGGCGCAGTTCAGTGGACGAACGCCACCAGGTGCACGTGCCGCCCCTCGTGCACGAGACCGGCCCCGGTCACCGTCTCGCCATCCAGCCGGACGGCCTCGCCCAGCCTGACCCCCGGGAACCGGTTCTCGGGCACGCTCGCCAGCGCCGCCAGGAAGTCCTCGGCGGCGGCGGCCGAGGGGTCGGCCAGCGCCCCGCTCTCGCGATCCCGCTCGAGCGCGTCGAGCGCGTAACTCCTGATCAGCCTGGACTGGAGCTCGCCGAAGGTGGCCGGCGCATCGAACAGCTCGAGCCCCAGGAACTCGCCGTTGACGGCGAAGAGGGCCCCGACCTGATCCCGCGCGGCCTCGAACTCCGATTCGTAGGCGGCCAGTCGAGCGTCGTGCCGGGCATAGATGTCGTGCAGGGCGAGGATGCGGCTCCGGACCCGCGGCCTGCGGCCCTTGTCCGCCACGGCCTGCCACACCTCGCCCTGGTTCCCGCGCCAGGACCCTTCCCGGCGGAGCGACTCGTGGACCCGCCGGATCTGGCGCCGCCGGGCCTCGGCGTGAATCGTCTGCCGCGAGGCGGTGAAGGACCGGCTCCGCCAGGACCAGCGGCCCTGCTCCACGCACGACACGGGGAGCAGCACCGTGCTCCGGGCCGCGATCAGCACGGTCTGGTTCGCGATCCGGTTCTGGCGGGCTCCCACCAGCTCCTCGCCGTCCAGCACCAGCACCGGCCGGTCTCCGCGGTTGGTCGCGCGCAGGGTGCCGACGGCCCCTGCTGCCGAGATCTCCGTGATCTCGACTAGGCCGGCCCGGAGGGCCCGGCCCAGCGTGAGGTACCCGGGCTCGCCCGCCCCGGGCCAGAGCAGCGGAGCAAGGGAGAGATTGAGCCGGCTGGCCGGAAGGCCAAGGGCCACCTGGCTCAGCGTCTCCGCCACCACGGTCATCGAGGTCTCCTGTCGAGCCCGCATTCATGGTACGGAGACCCTGTGACAGTGGCGGGCCGGGAGCCCTGGGGCCTCAGGCCCGCTCCCCCCTCCCCCGCACCGCCGCGGCCGCCGCCAGAATACTGTTCAGGATCGCTGCCTTCCCCCTGCCGCCGCAGCCGCGCCACGGTTTGCGATCGAGGCACTTCCGCACCTTGCGCCCGAGCTCGGTCCGCATCAGGCGGAGCATCACCACGGCGTCTGCCGACGGCAGTTCTCGGCGGACCTCCTCCAGGTAGCCGTTCCAGTTGGACCTCCAGCCGGTGTGGATGAACCGGGCCGAGATCCAGGGCCGGGTCCGGCGCAGATCAGCCTCGATCTGGCAGTCGTATTGCTCCTGCGTCTCGTTGCCGCCCACCACCAACACCCGAACTGGTTGCGCCTCGGCCGGCGGCTCTGGCCGCTCCTCGCAGGCACTGAGAGCGTCGTACCGCGCCCGCAATCCCTCGATGCCTGTCAGGGCATTGGCGGGATACTCTCGTAGCCGGTCCAGCACCTCCTCCGCCTTGCCCAGCCGGTCCCACTCTCCCGAGGCAAGCAAGCGATGTCCTTCCTCGATCAGGATCCGGGCCGCCTCGTCGTAGCGACCCAGTGCCTCGTAGAGCTGCACCCTCGCCCACCGCGCGTCCTCCGGCTCCCACGCCGGACTGTACCGCTTCGGCTCGGCGAGAAGCGCCAGAAACTCTTCCGCGCCCACCCCATCCCGAGCCACCAGTTCGAGGAAATCGAGCCCCTCGGCCGCCTCCTCGCCGCGCCGCTGCTCCAGCAGGGCCGGCAGGACATGGCGCCAGTCCGCCGCTCGGGCCGGGAGCGAGCGGCCCTCGTCCCTGGCCCGCCTCACCAGCGCGTCGGTGATACGGGCGGAGCAGGGAACGACGGAGCAAGTCGCCAGGACGTCGAGTCCTGCCGCACCGGTCGCCTCCAGCACCGCTTCGGCCACCTGCGTGGCGGCGCCGCTATCCCCCAGCGCCACCGCCTCGATCGCATCCGCGATCACATATCCGGGAACCCGCTCTCCGGCCCGGAGCGCCTCCGCGATCCAGGCAGCGGCGCTGGGCACCCGGGGCAGCGCACTCAGGGAGTGACAGATCGCCAGACCGAGGTGCAGCCGGGCCCGGACCAAGAGCCCGCCACCCCGGTACACCTCGGGATTGGACTCGAACAGGGCCAGCGCGCGATCGAGATGCGGAACCGCCTCCTCTGCCCTGCCCTCCAGCAGCCGGAGAACCCCCCAGACGTAATCGGCATGGGCGGCGCGGGGCACGTCAATCTTCATGGCGTCCTGAAACCGCCCGGCGCCCCGCCTGAGCTTGGCGACGATATCGGCCACGTCCGCAGGCTGCTCCGGATGGCGCAATTCGAAGAGCCGGCCGTACCCGGCGTCGCACAGCCCGAGGTCGGTGAGGACCGCGGCCCGGTTGTCCGAGTCCGGATCGTCCAGCACTTCTTCCAGCAGCGCCCGGCCGGCCTCGACGTTGCCGTGATACCGCAGGCAGTGGGCCAACCGACGCCTCACATCGGTCCACATCCCCGATGGCTCCGGAGGAAGCGGCACGCCTTCCGCCACCCGATCGGCCAGCCCCTGCCACAAGCAACTGAACATCGGCCGGGCCAGGGTCGGCTGTTCCCTTCGGAGGAGCGCGGTTGCTTCCTGGAAGAGGACGCCGGCAAAGAGATTCGACTCGAACACCGCTTCCGGCGTCACGAATCTCGCGGCCTCGGCGTAGCGCTGATTCCGGCAGAGTGCCGTGAAAACGTGGGGCCCGGACTGATACGCGCCGAGCCCGCGGCGCCCCAGTTGCCGGACCGCAGGCTCGGCATCGAACAGCGCCAGGATGTCCCCGTCTCGTCCCCGGCGCGCCAATCCGGCGAGATAGCCGCTCAGGTACCACAACCGCCGGGCATCGTTCTCGGCCGGAAGGCTCCGGGCCAGCGGCCGGTCCTGCATGACATCGAGGAAACCCAGATGGTAGAACGACTGGTGGCGGCGTCCGTTGAGCTGGACGAGCTCGTGGACCATGTCCTCCACCTGTGGCATCGCCGGCGCGCCCGCGACCTGCGCCGCGGCATCCACGATGGCGAGCGTCACCAGGTCGTCGAGCGCCGAGAGCGACAGCAGCTCGGACGGGGGCGGCGCCGGGCGCGGAGGGCCGGCTGGTGCCGCGGGCACGGCGGCAGCGGCATCCGCGATGGGCCCCTCGAGCGGGTGTCCGGCCTCTACCAGGGGCTCGGCAACCGGGCCCCGTCCCTCGACCGCTCGAGGACCCTCGGGCGAAGTCGCGGCGCGATGCGATCCCGCGAAGGTCACGAACCAGCTGTCGAGCCCGGCCCAGACGCGGGGCTCCAGTACCCGGAGGCAGAGGAGGTAGAAGAGGGCGGCCTCCCCCGGGTGCCGTTCCACCAGCCGCGTCGCCGCCCAGGCCAGGCGCTCCGGCGGGGCACGATACTCGTCCAGCGTCCCGGGCTCGACCTCGCCAGCCTCGTGCGGAATCCCAAGAGAATCGAAAAAGGCGACCTGGAGCTGAGGTCGCTCGGCGAAGTGGAGCGCGATGAGCGCCTGCCGGAGGACCCCGGCCTTGTCTACCCCTCGTTTCACCGCTTCTCCGGCCAGCTGGTGCGCACTCCAGCCCATTAGGGTACTGGCCCGGAAGCCGGAGAGCTTCCGGGTCAGCTCGTCGGCCAGGTAGCGGCGGAACCAGCCGGCGCCTTCCCGCTCGAGGGCAGCGACAAGGGCTCGCGCCCGCTCGGGTTTGGGGAGGACCTTCCACACGGAGAGGAGCGTGACACTGGAGGGGTTCGCGGCGAGCCGGAGAATGGCTTCCGGATACTGGGGTGACGCGGCGTCAGCAGGCACGGCGCCTCCTCCCTCGAGGGCTTCCGGGGGCGGACAGTGTCCTTGGCAAGCGGCGTCCCCGCAGGTACGAGACCTCGACGCCGCCAGAGGTAGCGACAATGGCGCGAGGGTGGGACATTCGGGCTATCCTCGCCCGCGGATGTGGGTAGGGGTGGTGCGAAGGTACTTCAGCCCCGACTTCGGCGCAATTCGCAGGCCAGCGAGTGCCTCGCGGCGAGCCCCGTGGCGAGCCCGCAGCGAGGCGCGACAGTTCTCCAACCCACCCTGGCACACCCACTTCCGCCAGCGCGTTCGGAGCCCCGCCCTTCCAGGATGACTGGCGAAGGACCTGGGGCTATGTTGGACAGGTTCCTGCGAACACGAACCAGGTCGCGACCGCCATCAGAGAGGAGCTCCGCCGTGACTCCCCATCGCCTTTCACCCACCGACCGCCCCTCACCCCAGACCATGGAGTATCTCGCCCACCGCCTCGACGGCGCTCGGGATCTCTACCTGCTCGCCCTCGCGCTCGGCACCCGGGGCGAGGGCGCGGCACTCTTCGGTCGCATGATCCGCGAGGCACGGATCCACTTCATCGCCGTGATCGAGGAGTGCCGCATCGCGGGGCTCGAGACTTCGGCCCTGGCCAGCATGCTCGGCAAGATGACCCAGGAACTGGTGGACAGCATCCGGCCGGAGATCTGGGGCCGGCTGGAACAGCTCATGGCCGAGCGGGCCCGGGGGCACGCGGCCTAGGAGGCTCGCCAGGCGGCGAGACGCGCCGGGTGAGACCCCCGATTCGCTCGGTTCTCGGGCTCCCGGCGCCGCCGCGGTGGCGGCCCCGGGCGCCGCCGCGGAGGTCACTCATCCCCGGCCCCACGGACCGCCAGCAGCACTTTCCCCGTTGTCTTGCGCTCCTCGAGCGCCCGGTGCGCCGCCGCCGCCGCCGCGAGCGGGTACTCGGCACCCACCCGGACCACGAGCTCGCCGGCGGCGATCCAGGCGAAAAGGTCTCCGG
>JBBIMQ010000110.1:0-8475 GCA_037444345.1 Gemmatimonadota bacterium
GCCCTGGTCGTCGCGGTCGTCGCCATCGGTGCCTAACTGGCCTGGAGCAAGGGGCTGCTCGGGGGCCGGCCCGCGCCGGGCTCCCTGCCCGTCCAGCCAGATACCATGGCCCCGCCCGACACCACACCCCCGGACGACCTCTCGGCTCTCGCGCCGGGGCCGCGGCCGGAGAGCGAGCCCGCGGGACCGGTCTCCTCCGAGTCCCCCGCGGCACCTCACCTCGTGCTCCCGGCGCCGCCGGCGCCGGCCGGCCCCGCAGCGGGACCGGACAGCGGCCTGCTCCGCATCAGCGGCGCCCTGCCTCGCAACACCCGCGTCTTTATCAATGCCCGCCCCGTCACCCAGCGGGCCGCCGTCATTCGCCTCCCCGCGGGCCGGCATGAGATCGCTATCTCGGTCCCGAACCGCGCCATGTTCGTGGACACCATCGAGATCGAGCCCGGCGGTACCCTGGTCCTCACCCCCGAGCTCGAGACCGGTCCTTCGCCCCTCAGGCCGGGGATCCGGCGCCTGCAGGCCGTCTTGACTTGCGAGGTCCCCACCCGGGCCAACCGCTACGGGCGCGCCTGCTACGACCAGGGGCCGATGCCGTTCCAGTCGCTCGTGCCCCTCGATCCCGACATCCACGGTACCCCTTCGCCGGCGGTCCTCCTCGTGCGGGTCTCCGCCGAAGGCCAGACGCTGGTGGTCCGGGTCTTCGGGCCGTCCAGTGATTCGCTCTTCACCGCCCGGGCGGTCGAGTTTGCCCGCGGGGTGAAGTGGAATCCCGCCATGCGAAACGGCCAGCCGGTCGAGGGCTGGACCCAGTGGTCCTTCTATCCCCGGCTTCCCTGACATGCCGACCATCCATCCCACGGCGTTCGTGGCGCCGGGCGCCGTGGTCCTGGGCGACGTGACCTTGGGCGCCGAATCGTCGGTGTGGTACGGCGCGATCCTCCGGGGCGATATGGCCCCCATCCGGATCGGCAGCCAGACCAACCTGCAAGACGGCACCATCGTGCACGTGGACGAGGACGTGCCCTGTCAGGTCGGCGACCGGGTGGGGGTCGGGCACCGGGTGATTCTCCACGGCTGCACCATCGAGGACGACTGCCTGATCGGCATGGGCAGCATCCTGCTCAACCGGAGCCGGGTCGGCCGGGGGAGCGTGATTGCGGCGGGGGCGCTCCTCCCGGAAGGGATGGAGGTGCCTCCCGGTTCTCTGGTCATGGGAGTCCCGGGCCGGGTGGTCCGGCCGGTGGACCCGGTGCTCGCTCGCCGGATCGAGGCGACCTGGAAGCACTACGTGGCGAACGCCAGGCGGCACCGGGCGGGGGAGTGGGGCAGGGCGAGCGGCGATTGACCTTCCCGGCTGCTCCCGGCTCCTGCGGGGCAGGACCGGGGGCGTTCCCCCGCGGTGGGAACCCTCCCGCACGAATACATTTGTGATGTGCAAACCGATCCGGGGCGAAACTTCGTGGCTTTTCCCCGTATTGTCGGCGGGAGCGCCACGGCCTACTATTGAACTCCGCTTTTTCTCCCTGCTGACAACACCGGGACCACGCGGTCACTGACGGATGACATCCTCTCGCCTCGACAGGGGACGGGACATGGCGACTTCGGCGGATTCTCGACACCGGCTCCACCTCTCGGCCAACGCGATCACGGTCCTTGAAAAGCGCTACCTCATCAAGGATGAGACCGGCCGGCCCATCGAAACCCCAACCGACCTCTTCTGGCGGGTGGCGCGCACCATCGCCGAGCCGGATCGCTCGTATGGCGCCTCGGCGGGCGCCGTCGAGGCCCTGGCCGAGGCCTTCTTCGATCTGATGGCCAACCGCCTGTTCATGCCCAATTCCCCCACCCTGATGAACGCCGGGCGGCCCCTGGGTCAGCTGTCCGCCTGCTTCGTCCTCCCCATCGAGGACACCCTCTCGAACGGCCGGGATGGGATTTACGACACGCTGCGGGCCATGGCGCTCGTCCACCAGTCGGGCGGGGGCACCGGGTTCTCCTTCTCCCGCCTCAGGCCCAAGAACGACATCGTCCGCTCCACCATGGGGGTGGCCTCCGGGCCGGTGTCGTTCATGGCCCTCTACGACGCCTCCACCGATGTGGTCAAACAAGGCGGCACCCGGCGCGGCGCCAACATGGGCATCCTCCGGGTGGACCATCCGGACATTCTCGAGTTCATCAGCTGCAAGGACGACATCACCAAGATCACCAACTTCAACATCTCGGTGGCGGTCACCGATGCGTTCATGCAGGCCCTGGAGGCCGATACCGAATACGACCTGATCCACCCCCGCACCGGCCAGGCGGTGGGCCGGCTCAAGGCCCGGGACGTCTGGCGCCGGATCGTCCATGGAGCCTGGAAGACCGGCGAACCCGGCGTCTTCTTCGTGGATCGCGCCAACTACTACAACCCGGTCCCCCACCTGGGCTCCTACGAGGCCACCAATCCCTGCGGCGAGCAGCCGCTGCTTCCCTACGACGTCTGTAACCTGGGATCGGTGAACCTCGGCGCCTTCGTTCGCGATGGCCAGGTGGACTGGGATCAGCTCCGCCAGGTGGTCCACCTCTCCACCCACTTCCTCGAGAACGTCATTGACGCCAACAGCTATCCCCTCCCGGAGATCGAGGCCCTCGCACGCCGGATCCGACGGATCGGACTCGGCGTGATGGGCTTCGCCGATCTGCTGGTGCGGCTGGGGATCCCCTACGACTCCCAGGAAGGCGTCGAGATGGGACGGCGCGTCATGCAGTTCCTCGACCAGGAGGCCAAGGTCGAGTCCGAGCGCCTGGCCGAGCAGCGCGGTGTCTTCCCCGAATGGGAACGGAGCATCTGGGGTCCGGACGCCACCTGCGCCCGCGACCGGGAAGGGAAGCGGATCCGGCCGATGCGCCGGCTGCGCAACTGCAACGTTACCACGGTCGCCCCCACCGGCACCATCTCCATCATCGCGAGCTGCAGCTCCGGGATCGAGCCCCTGTTCGCCGTCGCTTTCATGCGCAACCAGGCCGGCGTCCTCATGCCGGACGTGAACGAGGACTTCGTCGCCATCGCTCGGCGAGAAGGCTGGTACTCCGACGACCTCATGCGCCGGATCGCCGAGCACGGCACCATTGCCTTCCCGGAGGTGCCCGAACGCTGGCGGCGGGTCTTCGTCACCGCCAACGAGATCGCCCCCGAATGGCACGTGCGCATGCAGGCGGCCTTCCAGGAGTTCAACGACTCGGCGATCTCCAAGACCTGCAACTTCGCCCGGGAGGCCACCGAGAACGACGTCGAACGGATCTACCGGCTCGCCTACCAGCTCGGCTGCAAGGGCATCACGGTCTACCGCGACGGCAGCCGCGACCTGCAGGTCCTCTCGACCGGTGCGACCGCCAAGCAGGTGCAGCAACAGGCGGCCACCGGCGGTGCCGAAGTGCGCAGCGATCTCGCCGCCCTGGTTGGCAGCGAGCGAGCCCAGCAGGCCGAACTGCTCGGCGAGCTCGCCGAGTTGCGTGCCGAGAACGAGCGGCTGCGCAAGCTGGTGCACGACCTCGAAGCCGAAAACCTCCAGCGGCGCCAGAAGCGGATGCGGCCCGACACGCTCCGCGGTACCACCCGCCGGATCGAGACCCCGCTCGGCACCCTTTACGTGACGATCACCGAGGACGACAAGGGCCAGCCGTTCGAGGTCTTCATGAGCCTCGGCAAGGCGGGCGGCGCCCTCCAGGCCGACCTCGAGGCGATCGGCCGCCTGGTGAGCCTGGCCCTCCGTTCCGGGATTCCCATCCGGGAAATCCACCGCCAGCTCCGTGGCATCAGCTCCGACCGGGCCATCGGGCTGGGTGCCAACAAGGTCATGTCCGTGCCCGACGCCGTGGGCATTGCCATCGAACGCTGGATCCAGGACAAGCAGGGCGTCCAGCAGGAGCTCATTCCGCCCCCCGCCGGGGCTCCGGCGGATGCCGCCGCCGCGCGTCAGGTCGCACCCGGCGGCGAACAGCTCCTCCTCGCCCGCAACGATCCGGTGCTGGCCGGGGCCTGCCCCGATTGCGGCTCCCAGCTCGAGTTCGCCGAAGGCTGCATGAAGTGCCATGTCTGCGGCTTCTCGGAGTGCGGCTGAGCCTCTGGCCAGGGCGCAAGAGGCGGTCAGGGGGGGGCGGACAGTACATCCGCCCCCCCCCTGTTGCACCATGCCGGGCACCCGGCCCGCTCACCGCCTCAGGTGGTAAACCCGGACGCGATGAAAGCGGTCCTGCGCCAGCACCTCCACCGGACCCAGGTGCTCCTGCAGGACCGCAACGCCATTCCCCACCCACTTCCGCTCGACCAGCCAGAAGCTGCCGGTGGCGCTCTCGGCGAGGTGGTCCCTGAGATGCTGGACGTCCGCCGGGGCGAGTCTCAACCCTGATTGGCGCGGCGGAGAGGAGTACGCCGGCGGGATTCGCCGGACGGCGTTCGGCCCGCGATAGTAGTAGAGAAAAGGCTGGTGGCTCGTGAGGAAGAGAACGATCGGCTCGCCCGCCCGTTCGCCCCGCATGACCGCTGCCGCGGCCGATTTCCAGTCGGCGGAACCCCGTTCGTTGCGGAGGTAACTCAGCGCTCCGGCCGCGAAGAAGCCGAGGAGGGCCAGGCCGGCCGATCGGGACGCGACCGGGGGCTCGATCTCGCCAGCCAGCCGTCCGATCAGCACCAGAAATCCCGGCACCGCCACGATCCAGTGGCGCTCGTCCACCGTCGTGAGGTTGAGGAGGCGCAGGCCTGCCAGCGCGCCGAACCCCCCAAAGGCGATCACGGCGAAGGCACTGTCCCCCCGGTTCCACCGGGGACGCCCGGTGAGAAGCCTTGCCGCCACCATTCCCCCGCACAGCAGCCAGAAGAGCGGCTCCGCCCAGCTCCTGCCCAGCAACGGGGTGGCCCGAAAGATCATCGCGGGGATCCGGCGAACCAGCCACACGGCCTGGGCGGCCGGAGCCCAGAGGTCAGGCTCGGCGCGGGCCTCGACGTCGACCAGGTAGCTCCCCGCCTGGCTCGTCAACGCCTCGCTGATGCTCGGGGTCCACGGCAAGAGTAGCACGGCAAGCGCCACCCCGCTCCACACCAGTCGCCGGCGCTCCCGGTTCGCGGCCAACCCGCCGAGGAACAGCGCGGCCAGCACGAAACCGGTGTAGTAGAAGGTGAGCAGCGCTCCGTATGCCGCCAGCACGAACCCGATCGTGTCGCGAGTGGGGTGCTCGCTTCCGGCGATCCACAGGCGGGTGAAAAAGAAGAAGGCCGCGGCGAGGAAGAACACGGCCAGCGCGTACGGGCGGGCTTCGGCCGCGGCCCACAGGAAGTGGGGGGTAGCAGCGGCGAGTAGCCCCAGGGTGACCCATCCTCGCGGCCCCGCCCACCGCCCGAGGCGGTGGAACCACACCACCGCCCCCATGATGCACAAGGTTGAAAGAAACCTGGTGAACTCGATCGTGGGCGACAGCTTGCGCCAGAAGTGCACCAGGACGAAATACAGGGGCGGCTTGAGCGACTGGTGCCGGGCGAGGTGCAACGTCTCGCTCAGGGAGGAACCGGTGCGGTCGAGCGTGAACGTCTCGTCGAGCCAGATGCTCTTGTGCAGGTTGGCGTAGGTCGCTCCCGCGAGCACCACGGCGAGGGCGCCCGCCAGGACAAGTCGCTCGGCCCCTCGGGTCCGAGCCGCTCCGATCGCGGTGTGCACGGCCGTGGTCCTCGGCGGGTGGTGGGACGGGCGCGCCCGGGTGCCCGTTGGTTGGTTGATTGTAGCTTGCTCCCTACAGCGTGCTGGGTTTCCCGCTGCTCCCCCGAGGAAGCCCCTGGCCCGCGCCCTCGCTCGGCGCTGCCGCTCTTGGTACTGGGCTTGCCAGACCGCCAGGCACCCAGTCCGCACGGCCGGCGAGCCCGGCGACACCGGAGGCCGAATGACCGAAGATACGAACCCGGGGCGTGCCGGCGTAGCCCTCCCGGCCCCGCGAACCCTTGCTGGCCCGGGGAACGCACCGCTCCGTGCAGCCCTGGCCGTCGTCGGGTTCGGTGCGCTGGGCGTCTCGCTCGGGCTCGAGGTGCTGCAGATCGGCTCCCCCGGCCTGGGCCCGCCGCAACTCACCCTCGCCCTGGCCGGATTTGGCTGCCTTCTGGTGCGGGATTGGCTGCAAGCTCCCGCTGCCGGGCGCACCGCCGATCTGGCGCGCTACCTCACCGTGGCCCTCGAGCTCGCAGCCCTCCCCTTGGTGTTCACCGCCTGGCAGCTCGAGGGGCCGGGTCTCTATCAGAAGCTGGCGCCCGTCGTGTTCGTCGGGTTCCTCGCGCATCACGCCCTCCCCGCACGGTGGCGGCCAGCTGGTTTCCTGGCGCTCTCGCTCGTCGCGGCGGTGGTCATCTACGGCGCCGCGCATGCCGCGCTCCTCGCGGCCGCCGTGCTGCTTCTCGTCGGCCTCTGCCACCTCCCGATTCCATTCGGGTGGCGCGTGGCGCTGGTGGTCGCTGTCGGGGTCCTGCTTGCCCTCACGCGGGCCGGCCTCCTGCCGTGGCAGCTGCCGGCCGTCGTGTGGCCGGCACTCGCGTCCATGTTCATGTTCCGGCTCATCGGGTACCTCTACGACCTACGCCACGGATACGCACCAGTCCACCCCGCGCAGCGGCTGTCGTATTTCCTTCTCCTCCCCAAATTGATCTTTCCCCTCTTCCCTGTGGTGGATTCGAACGCCTACCATCGGGGCTACTGTGATACGGCCCCCGCCGCTGTGTACCAGCGCGGGGTGGAGTGGATGTTGCGGGGCGCCATCCACTTGGTGATCTATCGGCTCATCTATCAGCGCCTGACGCTGTCGCCGGCCGAGGTGGCTGACACCGGGACGCTGGTTCAGTACCTCGTCACCACCTTCGGGTTGTACCTCCGCGTGTCAGGCCAATTCCACCTGATCGTGGGGATGCTTCACCTCTTCGGACACCGCCTGCCCGAAACCCACCGGCTCTACTTCCTGGCCTCGAGTTTCACGGACTTCTGGCGGCGCATCAACATTTATTGGAAGGACTTCATCCAGAAAATCGTCTTCTACCCGGTCTACTTCCGGGTCCGCCGGCGCGGGGAGCTGGCTGGCCTGGTCGCCGCCACCCTCCTGGCGTTCGTCGCCACCTGGGCGCTGCACTCCTACCAGTGGTTCTGGCTTCTGGGACAGCCGCTGCTCACCGGTCCCGATGTGCTCTTCTGGGCGATCCTCGCCGTGGTGGTGATGATCAATTCGCTGCTCGAGCGCAAGCACGGCCGGATCCGGAAGCTCAACGACCGCGGCTTCTCCGCCGGAGAGGTCGTCTCCCTCGGCCTCCGCACCGCAGCGACCTTCCTGGTCCTGTGCCTGCTCTGGGCGCTGTGGAACAGTGTTTCGTTCTCGGAATGGGTGTCGCTCCTGGGCGGGGCCGACTGGACCTCGGCCCGTTCCTATCTCCTGCTCGGCGCCGTCGCCGGGATCGCCGTCCTGGCGGCTGTGGCCGGGCGCGCATTTGCCTCGGCCGGCCTCCGGCTGGGCGAGAGCGAATCGCCGCGGGGGTTCGCGCGCCAGGCATCGCTGGCCGGCGCCGGCCTGGGCGTGATGCTGCTCGCCGCCCATCCCGCCCTGACGAGCCGGCTTCCGCTCGAGCAGCAGCAGCTGCTACGGGACCTCCGCCAAGCCGATTTGAGCCGGCGCGACGCGGAACTGTGCTCAAGCGGGGCTATTACGAAAACCTGCTGGCGGCCGGCCGGCTCAACAGCCGGCTGTGGGAGATGTACGCCCAGCGTCCCAGAGACTGGCAGTTCATCGCCCAGACCGAGGCGGGCCGCCTCACCGGCGATTTCCTCGACAAGGAGCTGGTGCCCGGCGCGGCCATTCTCTGGCACGGAGCCCCCTTCCGCGTCAACCGCTGGGGCATGCGCGACCGCGACTACGAGCGGGCGCGGCCGCCTGGCCGCTACCGGATCGCGCTGCTGGGCGCCTCCTACGTCGTGGGGTCCGGCGTGGGCGACGGGAAAAACTTCGAGTCGCTCCTGGAAGACCGCCTGAACCGGGAGGCCGGGTCCACCGAGCCGAAGTACGAGCTGCTGAACTTCGCCATACCGGGGTACACGGTTGTCCAGCAGCTCGCCCTGCTGGATCGCAAGGTGCTCGACTTCGAGCCGAACGCCCTGTGGTTCGTCTCCCACCCGGACGAATCGCTCGACATCGTGAACCACCTCGTGAAGATGGTTCGAGCCGGGGTGGCGATGCCGTATCCCTATCTCGACGACGTCCTCCGCCGCGCGGAAGTCACCCCGGAGCTGACGGAGGCGGAAGCCACCCGCCGCCTCCAGCCGTTCCACCAGGAGCTGCTCGCCTGGGTCTACGGCCAGATGGTGGCGCGCTGCCGCGAACGAGGCGTCCTTCCCGTCTGGATTTACCTGCCGGCAACCCGAACAGCACAGCCCGAAGCGATGCGCGAGACGGTCCTGCCGGCGGAAATCGTGCAAGAACACG
>JBBIMQ010000111.1:0-6631 GCA_037444345.1 Gemmatimonadota bacterium
TGGCGATGAAGAGGTGCTCCACCCAGTCCTCTTCCTTGGTCTGCATCCCGGTGAGCCCCCGCCCGCCGCGCCGCAGCCGCCGGTAGGTGGACACCGCGATCCGCAAGATGTACCCCGCGTGCGAGATCGTGATGACCATGTCCTCGTCGGCGATCAGGTCCTCGACCGAGAAGTCGCCCTGGTCAGCCAGAATCTCGGTGCGCCGCTCATCGCCGTACTTCCGGGCGACCTCCTGCATCTCCTCCTTCAGGATCTGCATCCGCTTCGGCTTCGAGGCGAGGATGCTCTTCAGTTCCTTGATCGTGGCTCGCACCTCCTTGAGTTCGGCCTCCAGCTTTTCGATCTCGAGCCCGGTGAGCCGCGCCAGCCGCATGTTCAGAATGGCGTCGCTCTGCTTCTCGCTGAGACCGAACCGCTTGCGCAGCCGGGCGTCCGCCTCCGGCACGTCCTTCGACTTCTTGATGATCTCGACGACCTCGTCAATGTGGTCCACCGCGATCTTGAGGCCCTCGAGGATGTGCTCCCGGGCCTGCGCGGCGTCGAGGTCGAACTGGGTGCGCCGGACGATGATCTCGTGCCGGTGCTCGATGAAGCGCTCCAGCAGCTCCTTCAGGTTCATCACCTTCGGCACGCCCTTGTCGAGCGCCAGCATGATGACGCCGAAGGTGGACTGCATGGCGGTGTGCTTGTAGAGCTGGTTCAACACCACGTTGGGAATCGCGTCGCGGCGGAGATCCACCACGATCCGCATCCCGTCCTTGTCGCTCTCGTCGTTCACCCCGGCGATCCCCTCGACCTTCTTCTCGATCGCCAGCTCGGCGATCGCCTTCACCAGGTTCTCCTTGTTCACCTGATAGGGGATCTCGGTGATCACGATCTGGGCCTTGCCGCTCGACTCCTTCTCCTCGATCTGGGCCCGGGCCCGCATCACCACCCGGCCCCGACCCTGCTCGTAGGCCTCCTGGAGCCCGTCCCGGCCGTAGATGAAGCCGCCGGTGGGAAAGTCCGGGCCCCGGATGAACTTCCGGAGATCGGCGATGCTCGCGTCCGGGTGGTCAATGAGGTGCTCGACCGCCTTGCACACCTCCCGCAGGTTGTGCGGCGGAATGTTGGTGGCCATCCCCACCGCGATCCCGCTCGAGCCGTTCACCAGCAGATTTGGGATCTTGGAAGGCAGGACCGTGGGCTCCCGCAACCGGTCGTCGAAGTTGGACTGGAAGTCCACCGTGTTCTTCTCGATGTCCTCCAGCATCGCCAAGGCGACATCGGTGAGCCGCGCCTCGGTGTACCGGTAGGCCGCCGGCGGGTCGCCGTCCACCGAGCCGAAGTTCCCCTGCCCGTCAATCAGCGGATACCGCAGCGAAAAGTCCTGAACCATCCGCACCAGCGCGTCGTACACCGAGCTGTCCCCGTGGGGGTGGTACTTGCCCAGCACGTCGCCCACCACGGTCGCCGCCTTCTTGTAGGGCCGGCCCGGGAGCAACCCCAGCTCGTTCATCGCGTACAGAATCCGCCGGTGCACCGGCTTCAGCCCGTCCCGCACGTCCGGAAGCGCGCGCGAGACGATCACGCTCATCGAGTAATTGATGAACGACTGCTGCATCTCTTCTTCGATGAGCCGCGGCAGGATCCGTTCGCTCTGGGAGGTGCCGGTCATACGGTTCGTGGTCCAGGGTTGACTGGGGGAATGGAGAGACGGAACGACGAACCACCAAATATAGACCCGCCAGGGGCCCGGAAACAACCGCGGCCCAGCTGCCTAAGCGATAGCAAGACAACAGGTTACGCGAAAGGAAAAACCCCGCGGACCCGGGCCCAGGATCCGGGCCACCCAGAGGGCTCCCGGCGCCAGTCCAGGGCACCCCCTGGAGCGGGGACGAGACGCCTGGAGCAAGGTCCCGGCGCCAGTCAGGGCCCCGCCGCCCCTTGCCCGGGGTCGAGGCGGCAAGCAGGTCGCTCGCACTGGCCGACCCGGCGGCCCCTCCGGTCGTCAGCCCGCCGCGAGCGCAGGCCGCCATCGAGTTCCACCGGGTCACGCGTCAGTCCCGCTCGGGCCCGGTCCAGGTCTGCCTCATAGGGCCGCGCGTCGAGCTAAAAGAGCACGCACGACCCTGTTCGGCCATCCGCACCGTAACGAGGTGCGCCAGCTGCAACGATTCGCGACAAGGCTGGGAGCAAGCCTCCTTGCCAGGCAATCACTTACGGGAGGCACCGGCTCTGCCAGAAACCGAGGCGGTTACCCCGCCGACCCCCAACTGAGGAGTGCATTCTCATGCGACTCAGAAACCAAGCCCAAGCTGGCGCCGCTCTGGCCCTGGCGCTCGCCACCCTGGCCGCCTGCAGTTCCGATTCGACCGGCCCGGGAAGTCCGGTGCGGTTTGCCCGCGTCCTCACACTCCCCCAGTTCGACAGCGCGCTCGGCACCGGGCCTACCCGGGTCGAGATCTCGGTGCTCCCCGGAGGACTGGTGGCCCGGCAGATCGAGATCGAGCCGGAGGACCGGGAGGAGAAGATCACCAGCCGGGTAACGGCGCTGGACGACGCCGCGGGTACCGTGACGCTCGAACTGGGCGGGATGACCATCAGCTACAACGCCGGAACCCGGTTCCGCACCCCCCAGAGCAGCCGGGCGAGCAGGGCCGCCTGGGTCGCGGCGGTGCAGGCCGCGCTGGACCGCGGCGACTTGCCGCCGATCGAGGCCCGGCGGAACCCGCCGGCCACCCCCCAGGCGCCCGACGATCCCTCGTTCACGGCCCTGGATCTCCGGCTGGAGGCCGACTTGGACGAGGCCAAGATCGAGGTCTTCGTGGACCGCGACAACCTCGCCCCAGTGGCAACACCGCCGCCGCTTGCCATCCTCACGGTATTCGGCCTGCCCATCGAGATCACGGCCAATACCGACCTCAAGGGTCCCGGCGAGGACCAGATCCCGCCGGCCGGCGCGGTCGAGTTCGAGGCCGGAGTGGTCGCGGTGGATCCGGCGGGGGGCAGCTTCACGCTCTCCGGGGGCACCGTGATCCGGGTCTCGGGCGCCACGGTGTTCGACCCCGACGGCGATCTCTTCTCGCTCGACGCCATGGCTGCCGCAGTAAGCGGGAACCGCCCGGTGCGAGCGGAGGGCCACGGCTCCGTGGAAAGCGCGGGGCCGCCGCCCACCATCCTGGCCACCGACGTCAAGGTCGAAGTGGACGACTGACGTGGCCAGGGCCCCCGCCCCCGCCCCCGCCCCTGGCCCCCCCGCGAAGCGACGCGGGCAAGGGGGGCGGGGGACGGAGCACCGCTGTTGCCAGGGAGGGCCCGCCGAGGGATCATTGACGGAACTCGGCACCCTGGCCCCGCGTGCGCCCCTCTCGGACTGCCAAAGGCTCCATCCGGATCGTGGACTACGAGGCCCGGCACCGCCGGGCCTTCCGTGATCTCAACCTCGAGTGGATCGAGGCCTGCTTCACCGTCGAAACGGCGGACCGGAAGGCGCTGGACGATCCCGAGGGCGCGATACTCCGGCCTGGCGGGCACATCCTCATGGCAGAGGCTGGAGACAGGATCGTGGGAACCTGTGCCCTGATCCGGCTCGGGCCGCACGCCTTCGAGCTCGCCAAGATGGCGGTGAGTCCGGCGGCACGGGGCCGGGGAATCGGCCGGCTGCTGGGACAGGCGGCGATCGAACGGGCGCGGGCCAGCGGGGCCCGGCGGGTGGAGCTGCTCTCGAACACCGTGCTCGCCCCCGCCATCGCGCTCTACCGGAAGCTCGGCTTCGTCGAGGCCCCCCTCGGCGCCACCGAATACCGCCGGGCGAATATCCGGATGGTGCTGGAACTCGCGGAATAACTACCCGCCGGCCTCGACCTCGACCCCGTCCTCGGTGAACGTGCGAGGACACCCTTGAACGGCGGTCGTCGAGAGCCTCCGCAGTCTGGTGAGCGAGGGTCTCAGAGCATCGCGCCTGCAACCAAACAGTCAACTCCGGCCGGGGAAGCAGAGTCGGCTGAACCGGAGCCAGACCTGGACCAGCAGGCGAGTTGACTGACGTCACGCACCTGAAGGAGCCAGGCGGCGACCCCTCGTCCCGGGCCCAGGTCTCCTCCCCCGCGCCACCAGCATCGCCGGCACCACGAACAGCGCGCCGAGCGAGCCCGCAATGGTGCCACCGGTGGTGGCGAGCGCGATGGCGCCGAACAGCTCCTCGGCGCCCGTCCCCACTGCGAGCGGCATCAGGCTCGCGAGCGTCGTCAGGGTGACGAGCAGGATCATCCCCACCCGGTCGCGGCAGGCGCGGGCCACGTCCGCGGCGGAGTGGGGGAATGGCCGGCTGTCGGAGGGGGGGTGCGTGGTCCCGCGCCGCGCTTTCCGCTTGCCCAGCACCGCATCCACCAGGAGAATCGTCTGGTTCACCGCCAGCCCGATCACCAGGATCACCCCCACCGCCGCCTCGCGGGTGAACGCGGCCTTGCTCAGCCAGAACGCCGCGGCGACGCCGCCCAGCGCGATCGGCAGGCTCAGGAAGATCATCGCCGCCCCCCACGCCGAGTCGAAGACCATGGCAACGGTGAGGACGACGAGCACCAGGCCCACGCCGAATACCAGCCAGAGTCCCTTGCCGCTCTGGTCGTCCTCCCAGCCGAAGTAGTCGTCGCTCACCGAGTAGCCGGGCGGCACGCTGATCGAGGCCATGAACGCCTTGTGGATGCGCTGGGCCAGCTTGGGCGGCCCGCGAAACTCGTAGCTCAGGATGCGGACGTATTGCTGGTCTTCCCGGCTGATCCGGGACAGCGCCTCCCGCTCGCTCACCCGGGCCAGGTCGCCCACCCGCACGGGGGCCCCTCTCGGGTTGGGCACGAGCGCCCGGCTCAACTGATCGAGCGAGCGCTCCCGAGCGCCCGCCGTCTTCAGGGAGAGCCAGAGATCCTCCTCGCCCAGTGCGAACCGGCGGGTGCCGGCCGCGCCGCCCACCTCCCGGGTCACGGCCTCCGCGAAGTCCTTCGCGGCGAGTCCGAAGGAGGCCAGCGCATGGCGGTCGGGCTCCAGCGTCACGTCGCGGACCTGCTCCCGCCCGAACCAGAAGCCGGCGGCGTTGATGTCCACCGAGCGGACCCGCGGGATCCGCTCCAGCCGCGACTTGAGATCGAGGGCGAGCTGCCTCACCCCTTCGAAGGAGTACCCCAGGATCTTGATCCGGAAGGTGGCGAGCGACCCGGCGGCGCCCGCGTTGTAGAACCCGGGCCCGCGGCCCTGCACCGAGACCGAGGCGCCCCCGATAAGGACCGCGCGCTGGGTGAGCTCCTCCTGGAGCAGGTAGGGGAGCGGCCCCATGGCGTGGCGGTCGTCGAAGGTCACGGTCAGGTAGGCGTTGTCGCGGTAGCCGCGGGCCTGGACGTGCTCGACCCCTGGCCTCCCCACCACAATCCGCTCGAGTTCCGCCATGCTCCGGTCCAGGCTCTCGGGGTCGGAGCCCTGCGGGAATCCCAGGCTCGCGGTGAGGGTGGTGCGCTCGCCGAACCAGCTCCCGAAGGCGACGCGCGGCACCTTCCGCGCGAACACCCAGCCGAGCCCGCTCAGCGCCGCCACGGTGAGGGAGAGCGTGACCCAGCGCCAGCGGAGCAGGAGAATCACGGTCCGGATGTAGAGTCTGCGGAGCCTGGGCCAGCGGCTCGCGTGGAGGCCGTGTCCCTGGCCCAGCGCCGGAATCATCACCACCGACGAGAGCACCGACCACCCGAGCGCCAGGGCGAAGGCCGCGGCGAAGGGCAGGAACGCCGCGCGGGCGTCGCCCTGGAGGTACAGGAACGGGACGAGCACCACCGCGGTGGTGAGGGTCGAGCCTAACACCGCGGGGGTGATCCGCCGCCCCGCCCGGGCCCGGTCCTCCGGTGTGTCCGGCACGGTGCGGAGCCGGTCGGCCACGATGAGCCCGTTCTGCACCAGGATGCCGATCCCCATGCCGAGCCCGGCCAGAGTGAGCAGGTTGGCCGGGATGCGGAGCAGATAGAGCCCCAGGGCGGTACCGGCGATGGCGAGCGCGGCGCTCCACAGGACCAGCCCCACCGCTTTGGGGGCGCGAAGCCCGAGCGCCAGGACCGCGAGCACGGCGAGGGTGGCCAGGGCGGCCCGCCGGGCGAGGGTCTCGAGCTGGCGGGCCAATCGCTCGCTCTCGTCGCTCACCACCTTGAACCGGATGCCGGGTGGCAGCTTGGGCTCGAGCGCGCCCAATGCCTGCCGCACCGCGCGGGCGGTCTTGATGGCGTCGGCGCCGGGGAGCCGCGAGATCCGCATCAGGACCGCAGGCTCCCCGTTGACCCGGAAGAACTGGTCGCGGTCGTCCTCCTCCCGCCGGATCGCGGCGATGTCCCCCAGCCGGTGGAGCCGGCCGCCCGGCCCCTGGACCGGCAGCGCCGCGAGGTCTTCCAGGGTTCGGGGCAGGTCCCGGAGCACCACCCGCCGCTCGCTCGCGCCCACCGCCTCCACACCCAGCGCTTCCACCACCCGCGCCTGCTCGAGCGCCTGCCGGAGAGCGTCCGGGGCGATGCCGAGCTGGCGGAGCCGTTCGGGCGAATAGGAGATGCCAACGCCCTGCAAGGCGCCGCCCAGGGCCTGCACCCCGGCCACGCCCGGTACGGCGCTGATCCGCGGCTCG
>JBBIMQ010000111.1:6649-8426 GCA_037444345.1 Gemmatimonadota bacterium
AGCTCCTGGAGCGTCCCCGCCGTGTAGGGGCCGAACACCGTGTAGAGCAGCAGCGGCTCCTCGTCGAGCCCCTCGGGCACGTAGTTGCTCACCTGGAGCTGGCCGGCGCCGGGCGGGAACTCCTGCCGCAGCAGCTCGAGCCGCTCCAGGATGGCGAGCCGGGCGAGCTGGACGCGGGTCCCGGGTTCGAGCTCGACGTCGAGCTGGACCTCGCCCTCGCTCGACTCGCTGCCGATCCGCCTGACGCCGCGGACGCCCTGGATGGCGGCCTCCATGGGGGCCCCGAGATAGGTCTCCACCAGCTCCGCCGAGGCTCCCGGCCAGCTCATCGAGACCGTGAGACGGGGGAGCTCCACCGTGGGCCGAGTGGCGAAGGGGAGTCGGGCGAACGCGAGTCCACCGGCGAGGAAGAGCGCCCCCCCCATGGCCCAGACGGCGGCGGGGCGCGCCACGGCCCAGGAGATCACGGCGGCCCCCCGGGCTCGGCAACGGGACCTGGAGCCCGCCGTCCGCCGGCCGGCCTCTTCTCCCGTCCCTCGCGCCTGCTCTCGACCGCGGCGTAGGCCGTAGGCAGGAGGAAGAACGTCACCAGGGTCGCCGTGATACTGCCGCCGATCACGCCGGCCGCGAGCGGCTGGTAGAGCTCGCCCCCGCTCCCGAGGCCCAGCACCAGGGGAAGGACGCCCACGATCGTGGTGAGCGACGTCATCGCGATGGCCCGGAGCCGCTGGCGACCGCCCAGCAGCACTGCCTCCCGCACCCCGTAGCCCTGGGCCCGGAACCGCCGGATCGCGTCCAGCTTGACCACCGCGTCGTTGTCGGCGAGGCCGATCATGACCACGAGGCCGATGAGCGAGACGGCGTTCAGGCTCTGGCCGGTGAGCCAGAGCAGTAGCAGGCCGCCGGCCGCGGCGAGGGGCACCGTGAGCATGACGAGAAGCGGCGTCGTGAACGAGGCGAACTCGCCCGCGAGCACCAGGAACACGAGCGCCACCGAGAGGAGGGCCACCACGGTGAGTTCCGACATCGTGCGCCGCTGCTCGAGGTCCGCGCCGGCCACCTGCCAGGCGAGGCCGGCCGGGGTGTCGAGGCGGGCGAGCGCCCGCTCGATCTCCTTCACCGCCCGCGCGGTACCGCCCCGCTCGGCCACGGCCTCGATCACCTGCACCGGCCGCTGGTTGACCCGCACCACCTCGACCGGATCGCGGGTCTCGCGCACCGAGACGAGCTGGCCCACCGGCACCCCCTTCACGGTGGTGGCGAGCGCGGTGGCCAGGTCCTCGTTCCCGCTTCCCGCGAACCGGACCCGGATCGGGGTGCGGCGATCGGTTTCCCGGAGCTCGCTCGCCTCCACCCCCCCCAGGCCGCCGGCCAGCGCGTCGGCCACCTCCGCGATATCGAGCCCGCGGAGCGCGATGCGGTCGCGCTCCAGGCCGACCTCGACCACCGGCTGGGTCCCGGCGTAGGCGTCCCGCACGTCGGCCAGGGCCGGAACACCCGCGAGCGCCTGCCGCGCGCGCTCGGCCCAGCGCGCCGCCAGCTTCGGATCGGGGGCGCTCACCTCGATCCGCATCACCCGGCCCTCCCGGCCGATCAGGCTGCCGAACTCCGACTGGCCGGCGAGATCGAGCGCGAGGGCGCCGGCGGCGAGGTCCGGCACCGAGGCTCTGAGCCGGTCGGCGAAGCGCGCGGCGGGCATGCCGGCCGGCACCGGCAGGATGAGCTGCGCCGTGGCGGGCCCGCCGGGCGGTGCCGGAGACGAGAGCCTCCAGGCAGC
>JBBIMQ010000112.1:0-8418 GCA_037444345.1 Gemmatimonadota bacterium
CCTCCCCGGCCCCACCGAAGTGCTTCCCGAGATCCTCGCGGCCCAGACCCGCCCCATGATCGGCCACCGCGGCAAGGGCATGGAACAGCTCATCGCACAGATGATGCCCGGTCTCCAGCGCCTGTTCCGCACCACTCGCCCGGTTTATCTCTCGGCATCCTCGGCGACCGGCCTCATGGAAGCCGCGATCCGCAACTGCGGGGGCCGGCGAGTGCTCTCGCTGGTCAACGGGGCGTTCAGCGAGCGGTTCTATCGGATTGCCCTGGCCAACGGTTGCGAGGCCCGCGCCCTCGAGGTTCCCCCGGGCCAGATCCACACCCCGGAGATGGTCGCGGATGCCTTGCGCCGGCAGTCCTACGATGCGGTCACCGCCGTGCACTCCGAGACCTCGACCGGCGCCTTGAACCCGATCGAGGAGCTGGCCGCCGTGGTTCACCGGTCCCCTGGCACGCTGTTCCTGGTGGACGCCGTGAGCAGCCTGGCCGGCGCCCCCGTGGAGAGCGACGCCTGGCAGCTCGATGTGGTCCTCACCGGATCCCAGAAAGCCCTGGCTCTCCCTCCGGGGCTTGCCCTCGGGGTGGCCCAGCCGGCCGCCCTCGAGCGGGCCAGGACGGCCTCGAATCGAGGGATCTATTTCGATTTCCTGGAGTTCGAGAGTTACATCCGCAAGCACCAGACCCCGAACACCCCCGCGCTGTCGCTACTCTTCGCCCTGGCAGCCCAGCTTCACCGGATCGAGGTGGAGACAGTCGAGGGCCGTTGGGCCCGGCACCGGGCCATGGCGGAGCGGACCTGGGCCTGGGCGGCCGAGCTGCAAGGCCGCGGGGTGCCGGTGACCGTGCTGGCCCCGGAGGGGTATCGCTCCCCCACCGTCACCTGCCTTACGCTGCCGCCGGGCCGAACCGGACCGCAGGTGAACGAGGCCATGAAGGCGCGCGGCTTCACGATCTCCGCCGGCTACGGCGAGCTCAGAGACAGCACGATCCGGATCGGCCACATGGGCGATCACACCGTGGCCGAGTTGGAGGAGTTGCTTCAAGCGCTGGAGGAGGTCCTGCGCCCGTGAGACCCTTCCGGGTGCTGCTTGCCGACAAGATCGCCAAGGAGGGCCTGACACCGCTCAGGAACGACCCCCGCTTCGAGCTGGTGGAACGGCCCGGATTGAAAGGCGACGAGCTCGCCGCCGCCCTCGCTGACGTGGATGCCGTGCTGGTCCGGAGCGCTACCCGGATCACCCGGGACGCGCTCCGGCTCGCCACCCGCCTCAAGGTCATCGGCCGGGCCGGCGTGGGCGTGGACACCATTGACGTCGAGGCCGCCACCGAGCGCGGCGTTGCCGTCCTGAACGCACCGGCTGGCAACACCGTGTCCGCCGCGGAACTGGCCTTCGCCCTGCTCCTCGCCCTCGTGCGCAAGGTGCCGGCCGCCGATCGCTCCATGAAGGCCGGCGCGTGGGACCGGGCGAGTTTCAGCGGCACCGAGCTCCACGGCAAGACGCTGGGTTTGGTGGGTGCGGGACGCGTCGGGAGCGAGGTGGCGCGCCGGGCTCATGCCTTCGGGATGCGGGTCCTGGCGTACGATCCCTACCTCGCCGAGGAAGCGGCCCGCGAGCTGGCGATCACCCTCGTCCCGCTCGAGACCCTGCTCGATCAGGCCGACGTCCTCTCGCTCCACGTACCCCTCACCGATGCCACCCGCGGCATGATCGGGGAGCGGGAGCTCGCCCGGCTCAAGCCCAGTGCGGTGGTCGTCAACGCCGCGCGGGGCGGCGTGTTGGATGAGGCGGCCCTGATCCGGATGCTCCGCGACGGGCGGCTCGCGGGGGCCGCCCTCGACGTCTTCGCCGAGGAACCGCTCCCGCCCGACCACCCGCTCCGGACCCTTCCCAACGTGGTCCTCACGCCTCACCTGGGGGCTTCCACCGAGGAAGCCCAGCTCAACGTGGCTCTCGAAATCGCCGAGGCGGTCCGCCTGGCCCTCCTCGAGGGAGATTTCAGCGGCGCCGTCAACGCCCCTCTGGTGGGCGGCGAGAAGCTCCGCCGGCTCCGTCCGCTCCTCGATCTCGCCGAGCGGCTCGGTCGCCTCGGGGCCGCCCTCGCCGACGGTGCGGTGACCGCCGTCGAGGTGCGCCTCGCCGGCGAGGGCGAGGACCTGCTGCGCCCCCTCGCCGCCGGCGCCATGATCGGTGTTCTGACCACCGCCGTGGGCTCGAGCGGTGTCAACCTGGTCAATGCCCTCCACCTCGCCCGCCAGCGCGGCATTCACGTCGAACGGACCCGCACCGACCTCCGCCACGACTACGCCGATCTGCTGGAACTCCGCCTGAGCACCGCCGGCCCCACCGTTCGGGTCGCCGGCGCCATGCTGGCCGAGGGCCACCCCCGCATCGTCCGGATTGACGACTTCCGAGTGGACGTCGTGCCCGAAGGGATCCTGCTCGTACTCCGGAACCGGGACGTTCCCGGCGTGATCGGCCGGGTCGGCACCCTGCTCGGCAATGCCGGGGTGAACATTGCGGAGTATCACCAGGCCCGGCTCGCGGCGGGCGGGGAGGCGCTGGCGGCCGTCGCGGTGGACAGCGAGCTCGCCCCGGAGTTGCTCGCCGCCATCCGCGCGCTTCCGGAAATCCGGGACGCCCGCCAGGTGTGCCTGGCTTGAGCCCGAGACACCCTTTTACCCTCTGGTTGGCTTTGCCATGAACCCGCTCGCCCTGCTCCTCGCCCTCCAACAAGCCCCGGGACAACCCTCGGTTCCGCTTCCGCCGTCCCCCATCGCCCGCATCGCGATCTCGCCTGACGTCCGGGTGATGACGGCGGGCGATACGCTCAGGTTTTCCGCTCAGGCCCTGGACGCGGACGGACGCCCGGTGCCCGGCGCGATGGTGCGGTTCGTCGCCTCCGGCGGCCGCTTCGAGGGCCGGGTGGACACCCTGGGCCTGGTCGAGGCAGGGTCCACCGGAACCCTCGGCGTCACGGTGATTGCGCAGGTGCCCGGCACCCAGCGAGTGCTGGAGCGGTTCGAGATCAGGATGCTGCCGGGCCGCACGGCGCGGGTCGAGCTCCGGCCCCGGATCACCCGACTGGTGGTGGGCCAGAGCATTCTGCTCGAGGCCAAGGGCTACTCCGCAGCGAGCGATGTTCGGCCCGAGGCGCCCCGCTGGCGGAGCTCCGCGCCGCGTGTCGCCGGGGTGACCCAGGACGGCATCGTCACCGCGCGCCCCCCGGCCGCGCCACCATCACGGCCCGCGTCGAGGACGTCGAGACGAGCCTGGCGATTCGCGTCCTCCCCAACTCCATTGGCTCCCTGGAACTCAGACCCGGCACCATCACCGCCCGCCAGGGAGACGTCGTGCACTTCGAGCTGGTGGCCCGCGACCGCAACGGCCGCCCCATCGAGGGGCTCACGCCCACCTGGAGCATCTCGCCAGGGCAGGGGATGATCACCGACGACGGAGCCTTCGTGGGCTACGAGGCCGGGCGACACGTCGTCACCGCCACCGTGGCCGACCGGGCCGCCCGCGCCGTCGTCACCCTCGACTGGCGCAACGTGCGCCGGCCCCTCACCGTCGTGGGGCGGCTCCCCCGGACCCTGTTCAGCACCGAGGAGGTCTGGGTCCACCCGGACGGCAAGCATCTCTATCTCGGAACCGGCGGTGGAGGCGACCGGATGTATGCCGTGGATATCAGCGATCCCGCTCATCCGGTGGTCACCGACTCGCTCCTGGCCAACACCCGCCGCGTCAACGACATCATGACCACCGCCGACGGCAAGTACCTCGTGCACACCCGCGAGGGCGCCGCCGACCGCAAGAACGGCATCGTGATCGCCTCGCTGGAAGACCCCGCCCATCCGGTGAAAATCGCCGAATTCACCGAGGGCGTCTCCGGAGGGGTGCACTCCGCCTTCGTCTACACCCAGCCCCAGTACGGCACCCACGTCTACCTCACCAACAACGCCACCGGCGTGCTGCACATCGTGGACCTCAACGATCCGCGCAACCCCCGCGAGGTCGCGCGGTTCAGTACCCGCGCCAACCAGATGGGCAACTACGTTCACGACGTGGACGTCCGGGACGGGCTGGCCTACCTGAGCTACTGGAACGACGGACTGGTCATCGTGGACGTGGGGAACGGGATCAGAGGCGGCAGCCCGATGAATCCCCAACTGGTCTCGCAGTACAAGTACGACCTGAACACCCTGTATCGTGACGTCGAAGCCACCGCCGGCCCCGGATTCATCCGCGGCACCCACACCGCCTGGCGGCACGGCCGGTACGTCTTCATCGCGGACGAGGTCTTCCCGGCCGGCCCGGTGCGGGGAGCCAAGGACGCCGCCGCCTTCCGCGCCTACGGCCGCCTGCAGGTGATTGACGTGAGCGATCTCCTGCACCCGCGCCCCGTGGCCTGGTACGAACCCGAGTTCGGGGGGGTCCACAATGTCTGGGCCGCCGGCGACACCCTCTACCTGGGTGCCTACAACGCCGGCTTCCGTGCCTTCGACATCTCGGGCGAGCTACTGGGCGACCTCCGGGCCCAGGGCCGGGAGATGGCCCACCTCAACACTGCCGACCTGGACGGGCACGTGGTGAATACGGCGATGACTTGGGGAGTGGTGGTGAAGGACGGACTGGCTTACGTCAACGACAACAACACCGGGCTCTGGATCGTGCGGCGGGAGCCGCGGCGCGAGACCCTGACCCCCTGAGGTCGGCGGCGGCCGGCAACCCGGCCTTCCACTGGCTCCGGTCAGGCCATCCAGCCGTCCGTGCCGTCGGACTCCTCGTCGGCAATCCGGGGGGCGCCGCCCAGGGATTCGAGCAGGATCTCGACCGCGAGGGCCTCGGCAAGCGGCTGGCCGGCCTCGAGCTTGAGATCGAAGGCCTCGAGCGCCTCCTCCGCTGCCCAGTAGAGGGTCCGGCAGGCCGTGAGATTCGCCGGGTGATCCTCGCCCAGGTGATGGGCCGCCTCCCGCATCGCCTCCTGTTCGATCAGCAGGCGAGCCATGAGCGCCAGATCCCGGCAGCGAGTCTCGGCGATCGTCACGGCGCGCGACGCGCCCGCTCCACGCTGGTGCGCCGCGGTCAGATCCCGGAGCGCTGCCTGCTGGAGCAACGCCAGCATGGTGAACCGCCGGCCGTGGGCCCGCCGCACTTCCTCCCGCTGGGCCTCGAGCGCGGCCTGCACCGCCTCCCGGATGCCGGGGTGATTGCCTAACTCGGAGGAGAGATGCTGCCACAGCCCGGGCACGGGACGCCGGAGCTGGCTCCGGACCATCTCCTGCACCGCGAAGACCGTATCCCCCGTCGTGGTGGCGTAGAGCCAGCAGGCGCGCCCCAGCCCGCCTTCCTTGGCCCAGAGCGACCGCAAGTACTCGTGGCGGTCGCCGTCATTGCGTTGCGAGGGCTTCATGGCCGGGAAGGCCGTGCACCAAGCGTGCCGCTTTGGCCCGCGCCAAGCCCCGCTCGTAACTCCTTGCCGGCCTGGAAGATCGCCCGACGGCGAGCGCCGACCCTCGAGCCGGCCCCACGCTAGCACCCGGATTCTGCCACTCGGAAAGCGAAGGAAGCCGTGGATCCCCTTGCTCTCAGGACCGCCTTTCCGGCTCTCGAACGCCGGGAGCACGGACTCCCGGTCGCCTACTTCGACGGCCCCGGCGGGACCCAGGTCCCCCGCCTCGTGGTCGAGGCCATGACCGACTACCTCTATCACCACAACGCCAATACCCACTGGGCCTATCCCACCAGCATCGAGACCGACGCGGCCATTGCCGGCGCCCGCGAAGCCCTGGCCGATTTCCTCGGGGCCTCGCCCGCCGAAATCGTCTTTGGCGCCAACATGACCACCCTCACCTTCCACCTGGCGCGAGCGCTCGGCAGCACCTGGGGACCGGACGACGAGATCATCGTGACCGAGCTCGACCACCATGCCAACATCGCACCCTGGCAGCGCCTCGCGGTCGAGCGCGGGGTCCGGCTTCGCTGGATCCCGCTGATTCCCGACTCCGGCGAGCTGGACTGGGAAGCCCTGGACCGGCTCCTCTCGTCCCGCACTCGACTCCTGGCCCTGGGAGCGGCGTCCAACGCCCTCGGCACCGTGAACGACCTCGGGCGGGCGGTGCGCGCCGCCCGCGCGGTGAACGCGCTGGTCTTCGTGGACGCCGTGCATCTCGCGGCTCACGCGCGCGTCAACGTGCGCGCTCTGGACTGCGATTTTCTGGCCTGCTCGGCTTACAAGTTCTACGGCCCCCACCTGGGAGTGCTCTACGGCCGCCGCGAGCTCCTCGCCCGGGCCGACGTCCCCAAGCTTGCTCCCGCCCCCGACACCACGCCCGAGCGGTTCGAGACCGGCACCCAGAACCACGAAGGCATCGTGGGCGCCGCCCGAGCCGTGGGCTTTCTGGCGAGCCTCGGGACGGGAACCTCGCGGAGCGAGCGGTTGGACGCCGCCATGGCCGCCTTGCACCGCCACGGGCAAGCCCTGGTGACCCAGCTCTGGGATGGACTCGGCCGGATCCGGGGCGTACGGCGCTATGGGCCTCCGCCGGACCGACCGCGCACGCCGACCGTCGCGTTCACGGTCACCGGTTTGCCCTCGGAGCAGGTCGCGCGGCACCTCGCCCGCCGGGGAATCTTCGTCTCCCACGGCGACTTCTACGCCACCACGGCGGTCCAGCGCCTCGGCCTCGGAGAGGAGGGCCTGGTCCGCGCCGGCTGCGCCTGCTACACCACCCCGGACGAGGTGGACCGCCTGCTGGCCGCCGTCGCAGCATCAGTCCCTTGAGGCCCCGTCCGCTTGCGGACGCGCCCGAGTGGCGCGACCTTCTCCCCCGGCACCTCGCCTCGACGCCACCCATGCCTGTCGCTCCAGCGCGCCTCATCAAGGCCCCGACCGGGCCCCGGCTGTCCTGCAAGGGCTGGCATCAGGAAGCCGCGCTCCGGATGCTCATGAACAACCTCGACCCCGCGGTAGCCGAGCGGCCCGAGGAGCTGATCGTCTACGGCGGGGCCGGCAAGGCCGCTCGCAACTGGGAGTGCTTCGACCGCATCGTGGAGACGCTCCAGCGGCTCGAGTCCGACGAGACCTTGCTGGTCCAGAGCGGCAAACCGGTCGGCGTCTTCCGGACCCACGAGGAGGCACCCCGGGTCCTCATTGCCAACGCGCACCTCGTGCCTCGCTGGGCCACGTGGGACGAGTTCCGCCGGCTCGAGGCGCTGGGGCTCACCATGTACGGCCAGATGACCGCCGGCTCCTGGATCTATATCGGCACCCAGGGCATCCTGCAGGGCACCTACGAGACCTTCGCGGAATGCGCCCGCCAGCATTTCGGCGGGTCGCTGGAAGGACGCCTGGTCGTCACCGCGGGCCTGGGAGGCATGGGGGGAGCCCAGCCCCTGGCCGCGACCATGAACGGTGCGGCGTTCCTCGGCGTGGAAGTGGACCCGGAACGCATCCGGCGCCGGGTCCAGACCGGCTATTGCGATCGAATGGAAACCTCGCTCGACCAGGCCCTCCGCCTGGTCCTCGAGGCCCGGGCCCAGCGGCGGCCCCTCTCGGTGGGCCTGCTCGGCAACATTGCGGAAGTCCTGCCCGACCTGGTGCGCCGGGGCGTGGTCCCCGATGTGCTCACCGATCAGACCTCCGCTCACGACCTCCGGCTGGGCTACATTCCCGCCGGCCTCACCCTCGAGCAGGCCGCCGTCCTGCGTGAAAAGGATCCCGCAGCCTATGAGGCCCGGGTCCTGGACTCGATGGTGGCGCACGTCGAGGCCATGCTCGCACTCCAGCGCCAGGGCGCCATCGCCTTCGACTACGGCAACAATCTCCGCGGCCAGGTGGCCGATCACCGCGGCCTCCAACAGGCCTTCGAGATCCCCGGCTTCGTACCGGCCTTTATCCGGCCCCTCTTCTGCAGGGGGGCGGGACCGTTCCGCTGGGTGGCGCTCTCCGGCAACCCGCGGGACATCGCGGTCACCGACGACGAGGTGCTCCGCACGTTTCCCGAGAAGGAGTCGCTCGCCCGCTGGATCCGGCAGGCCAGAACTCGGGTCCAGTTCCAGGGCCTGCCAGCCCGGATCTGCTGGCTCGAGTACGGCGAGCGCGCCGAGATGGGGGCCCGCTTCAACTGGCTCGTCAAACAGGGCAAGGTCGAGGCGCCCATCGTGATCGGGCGCGATCATCTGGACACGGGCTCGGTCGCTTCCCCCAACCGCGAGACCGAGGGCATGCGGGACGGGTCCGACGCGATCGCCGACTGGCCGCTGCTCAACGCCATGCTGAACGTCGCCTGCGGCGCGAGCTGGGTCGCCATCCACCACGGCGGGGGCGGCGGCAGCGGCTACTCCATCCACGCCGGGATGGTGGCCGGGGCCGACGGGACCGAGAGCGCCGAGCGGCGCCTCCGCCGCGTGCTCACGGCCGA
>JBBIMQ010000113.1:0-7735 GCA_037444345.1 Gemmatimonadota bacterium
TGAGGCGGATCGTGCGCGAGTCCATGCCCGTCCTGTTCGCGGCGGGCGTCACCGCCGCGAACGCGCCTGTCACCGCCGGCCCGGAGCCCCGCTTGCCTCCGTCACTCCTGCCTCTCGCCTCCGCCCTGTCGCTCGGCTTCCTCCACGCGCTCGAGGTGGACCACATGATCGCGGTCACCACCTTCGTGGCCGGGCGGCCCGCCCTCCGGACCGCCCTACGCTTCGGGGTCCGGTGGGGTCTCGGGCACTCGATCGCCGTGTTCCTCGCGGGCAGCGTGCTGCTCGCCACCGGGCTCCGCTGGCCGGCGCGCTACGACAGGCTGGGCGAGGCGGCCGTGGGCCTCATGCTCATGGGGCTCGGTGCCTGGGCCCTCGCCGCCAGCCGGAAGTTACACCTGCATCCCCCCGGCGCACACGGGGGCCACGGGCACCTGCACGTGCACGGACGCCGTGCCGCGGGAGGCGCGCCGCATCACCACCGCGAGGTGCACGAGCACCACGGCCCCCACCCGCACCATCACCACCACCCGGTGGGGCACGGCGTGACGCTGGTCGGCCTCCTCCACGGCCTGGCGGGCACCAGCGCCGTGGTGGCCCTGGTCCCTGTCACCCTGCTCCCGCGGATCGGCCTCGGCCTGGCGTACCTGATCTGCTTCGGCATCGGGGTCACGGCCGGCATGATCGCGTACGCCGTGGTCGCAGCCTTCGCGATGCTCCGCGCCCGGGAGCGGTCGGTGAGGTGGGGGCGCCGGATCGCCGCCCTCGTGGGGGCATCGGGTATCGCCGTCGGCCTCTGGTGGGTGTGGAGCGCGCTGGGCTCCGGTATCGGAGCGGATCCCGGGTGGGTACGGGCCGTGCTGGGATGAGAACGGCCGGCAGAACGGACCGCCCGGGGCGTGCCCCGGGAAGGGCCGAGTTCGGGGTGGGGGGCAGAGGGGAGGCGCCGCCGGGGTTCAAGGCTAGTGCCTGGTGGGTCCGGTGCCGGCCGCACGGCCCCACCTGAGGTAGAGCGCGGGCATCAGGAACAGGTTGAGCGCCGTCGAGGTCACGAGCCCCCCGAGGATCACGACAGCCATGGGGTGCTCGATCTCGTGGCCCGGGCGGAGCCCGGCCAGCGCGATCGGTAGCAAGGCGATGCCGGTGGCGGCCGCCGTCATGAGGATCGGTGCGAGCCGCTCCTCCGACCCGCGCATCACGAGCTCCCGCCCGAACGGCTCGCCCTCGACCGTCTCGAGGTGCCGGTAGTGGCTCACCAGCATGATGCCGTTCCGCGCGGCGATGCCCAGCACAGTGACGAAGCCCACCAGGGAGCCCAGGGACAGCACGCCGCCGGTCAGCACCACACCTGCGACTCCGCCGATCAGGGCGAAGGGGATGGATCCGAACACGAGGAGCGCCAGCCGCCAGGACTGGAAATCGGCGTGGAGCAGGAGCAGGATCCCGAGCAGGGCCAGAGCGGAGAGCGCCAGCAGGCGCCGGCTCGACGCCTGCCGCTCGGCGTATTCGCCCAGCACCGTGACGTGGTAGCCCGGGCCCAGGGCGAGGCGGCCCACCCGGGCTTCGATCTCGCGGGCCACCGCTCCGAGGTCTCGGCCGCGAACGTTGCAGGTCACGTCGAGCTTGCGTGTCGCGCCCTCCCGGGTGATCTCATTGGGCGCCGGCACGATCACCACGTCCGCCACGTCCTCGAGCGGCACGCCGGTCGCCCCCGGGGCATCGAGCAGTACCCGGCCCAGGGCAGTGGGCTCCTGCCGCACCTCGGGGACACCTCGCACCGTGACATCGAAGATCCGCTGGTCCTCGTAGAATTCGCCCACCCTGATCCCGTTCACCAGGGTGGTAACCGTGCGCTGCACGTCCTCCGGGGTGAGGCCAACGCGGGCGGCGGCCTCGGGCCGGGACCGGACCTCGATCTGCGGTACCAGGACCTGAGGCTGGACCTTGAGGTCCACCACCCCGGGCACTGTGGCGATGGTATCGCGGCCGCGCGCCGCGCCCCGGTGCAATCCCGCGAGGTCCGGTCCCGCGACCCGGGCCACGACCGTGGCGCTCGCCCCGGTCAGCACTTCCTTGATGCGCTCGCGCAAGTAGGTGAGGACGTCGCGGTACAGGCCCGGGTAGCCATCCACCACCGCCTGGATCTTCCGCACGGTGGGGTCATAGGGGACCCGCGGGTCCACGCTGATCCAGAGCTCGGCGAAGTTGGTTCCCACCACCTCGTCCGCGATCTCGGCCCGGCCAAGGTGGGCGCCGAAGTTCCGGACCCCGGGCACCGCGCGGAGCTCGCGGCTCGCCTGGACCGTGATCCGCCGCATGGCATCGAGCGAGGCGCCGGGCTTCTCCACCCAGTGCATCAGGAAGTCGTACTCCTTGAACCGCGGCAGGAACTCCTGGCCCAGCCAGGGATAGACCAGGGCGGCGAGCCCCAGCGCGGCGGCGATCACGCCGAGGGCGGCCCGGGGACGGGCGAGCAGGGGGGGGAGGGCCGCCCGGTAGCGCCGCTTGAGGGCGGTGACGAGGGGAGCCTCCCCGTGCTCGCGAGCGCGGGCCGGGAGGAGCATCAGGGCGAGCGCCGGAGTCAGGGTGAGCGCGACGAGCAGGGAGGCACCGATCGCCAGCACATAGGAGAGGGCGAGGGGGCGGAAAAAGGCTCCCGAGAGACCGCTCAGGAAGAAAACCGGCAGGAAGACCAGGACCACGATGAGACTACCGAAGACCACCGCGCTCCGCACCTCGAGCGAGGCGTCGAGCACCACCTGGAGCGCGGGACGGGGCTCGGGCTGCTGCGCGTTGAGCCGGAGCCGTCGCGCGATATTCTCGACGTCAATGATGGCGTCGTCCACCACCTCGCCCAGCGCGATGACCAGGCCCGCGAGCATCATGGTGTCCAGCGTGCCGCCGCGGTAGCTCAGCACCAGGCCGGCGGCGAGGAGGGAGAGGGGGAGGGCGGTCAGGCTGATGAGCGCAGTGCGCCAGTCCGCGAGAAAGAACCCCAGCACGCCCACCACCAGGACGCACCCGATGAGGAGCGCCCGGTTCAGATTGGTCAGCGACATCTCGATGAACGTAGCCGGCCGGAAGATCGTGGGGTCCACCTCGACTCCGGCCAGTGCGGGTCGGAGCTCCGCCAGGGCCCGTTCGACCCCGCGCGTGACGGCCAGCGTGTTGCCCCAGGGCTGCTTCTCGACGATGAGCAGGAGGCCCGGGCCGTCATTGATCACGGCGTCGCCGATGGGCGGAGGAAACCCTTCGGTTACCAGGGCCACGTCGCCCAGCGTGAGCGCGGTGCTCCCCCGCCAGTCTACCACCATCCGGGCCAGGTCCGCCGCGCTGTGCAGCGGCGTGCGATGGGCGATCGCCAGCCGCTGGGTCGGGGTGTCGAGAACTCCTCCCCCGCTCCGGGCCGCCGCAGCCCGGGCCCCCGCCACGACCTGGTCCAGGGTCACCCCGTGGGCCCGGAGCCGGTCCGGATCCACCAGGACCTGGAGTTGCCGGTCGCGCTGGCCCCAGATGGCGACGTTGGCCACCCCGGGGACCGCCATCAGCCGTGGCCTGATGGTCCACTTGGCCAGGGTAGTGAGCTCCACCTGCGAGAGCGTGGCGGAGGACAGGCCGATCTTGAGCACCCGGCTGGTCGAGGAGAGGGGCGAGAGGATGACCGGCGGCCGTGCGGCGGTCGGGAGTCGCGGAGCGACCTGGCTTACCCGCTCGGCCACGAGCTGCCGAGCGCGCAGGAGGTCGGTGCCAGGCTCGAAGAGCAAGACCACCGACGACAGGCCCAGCACCGACTTGGAGCGAATGGTCCGGGCCCAGCTCGTCCCGATGAGGGCGTTTTCGAGGGGGATGGTCACGAGACTCTCGACCTCGTCGGTCGAGAGCCCTGGCGCTTCGGTCTGAATCTCGACGAGCGGGGGGGCGAACTCGGGGAAGACGTCGAGCGGCGTCTCCCGGAGCCGGAGCGGGGCCGCGACCACGAGAACCAGCGCGAGCGCCACCACGAGGACGCGGTAGTGCAGCGCGGCCTGGACGAGCCGGCGCATCATTTCGACGGCCCGAACTCGGTGCTGAAGAGCTCCATCGCTCCCACACTCACCACCGTGTCGCCGATCACCGGCCCCGCGGCGAGTAGCGCGCGGTCGCCGACGACCGTCGTGACGCTCACCCGGCGGCGCTGGTACCGGTGCGGGCCGGTCCGGACGTAGACCCAGGTGCCTCCCTGGATGTCGTGCACAACTGCGGTCCAGGGGATCACGCGAGCCTCGACCGCCCCATCGAGCAAGACCGTCACGGCAACCCGTTCGCCGGGGCGGAACCGGCCGTCCGGGTTGGACAGGCGGAAGTAGAGATCGCTTGCGGCGGCCAGGGGATCGGCGGTGGGCGGCCCCGTGATGAATTCCGCTCGGCGACCGGCCGCGCCGGGCGGCTCGCCCAGGCCCTGAACCTGCGCGCCCCGCCGGGGGTCAATGGCGGGCAGATCCCCGACGTAGACCGGGACCCGGACCCACAGGGGGTCAGTGGACTCGAGGGTGGCGAGCGGGGTGCCCGCGCTCACCTGCTGGCCTGCCTGGACCAGGACCTCGGCCACCACCGCGGCGCGCGGGGCCAGGAGCGCCACGGGGGTGGCGAGCCCGCTGTCGCCGGGGGTGGCGGCGGCACTCGCCGCGATCCGCCGTACCGCCTCGTGGGTGGCCCGAGCCGCGGCAAGTTCGGCTGCGGCATCGTCCAGCTCTTGCGGGGTGGCGGCGCGCTGGGCTACCAGCTCGGCGATGCGCTCGTAGCGCAGGCGGGCCTGCTCCAGGCGAGCCGCGGCGGCCGCGAGATCCTGGTCGGCCCGCACCAGTTCGCTCTCGGAGGCAAGCGGCACCAGCTGGAAGAGCACCTGGCCCGCGGCCACCCGCTGGCCGGCCACCAGCGGCTGCCCACCGGGGCCGGCGAGCACCAGCCCGGCGCGGGGAGCGGCGAGTGCCACTCGACCCCCGGAAGCCACGATCACCTCCCCACCCACGGTGCGCGTCCGGGGGACCCGCCGCTGCACCACCGGCTCGACCTCGATCCCGAGCCGGCGCTCAGCCTCCGCAGTGAGCGCCACCGAGGCCAGGTCGGCCTCCTGCACCGGATGGTTCACCGTGGCAGGGGGCTGGGCGGCGCCGGGCCCGTCGCTCCGGCAGCCGGCGAGGAATACCAGCGCCGCGAACGGCCCCCAGTTGCCCCTGCAGAACGAGTCCCGACTCATCGCGGCCATGGGAAGAGCGATCCGGCCAGCGCCTCCCGGAGCGCGGCGCGAAACCGCGCCACGGTGTCCGCCAGCGACGGGCTCGCGGCCCGATTGACGAGCTCCGCGGGGTCCTCCCGCAAGTCGTACAATTCCGCGGCGTCTCCGTCCAGCTCGACATAGTGCCAGCGGCTCGTGGTCCAGGCCGCGAGCGACCCGCGGGAGGCAGGCCAGTTGGCCGCCGTCCTGGAGCGCCGCGCGAGCAGGGCGAGGACCTGCGCGTCTCCGCTCTCCGCCAAGGGCAGCGCAGGGCCGGGGAACACGTCCTCCCCCCGGCCTGTCAGGCGGGCAATGGTCGCGGGAATCTGTTCGATGCCCACCGGCGTCGAGACCACAACGCCGGTCGGCACGCGCCCCGGGAGGCGGAGGAGGAGCGGGACCCAGGTCTGGTGGCGGTAGAGCGAATTGCCGTGCCACATCATCCCGTGCTCGCCGTGCGCCTCGCCGTGATCGGAGGTCACCACGACCAGGGTACGATCCAGCACGCCGCGGGCTGCGAGGGAGTCGAGCAGCGCGCCGATGCTGGCGTCGAGAAAGAGGATGGATTCGTCGTACGCGTCCTCGAGCCACCGCAGCGAGTCGGGCGGCGGGACCGCGATGTCTCCGGCCAGGCGCCCGACCTCGACCTCGCCCCTAGGGTGCGGGGGAAGGGCGCGGCCCGAGAACCGGCCGCGATAGGGCGGCGGCGCCAGGTAGGGGGAATGTACATCGAAGTAGTTCACGAAGGCGAAGAACGGGCGGTCGCCGATCCGGTCGAGCCAGGCCAGGAGCCGGCGATTGAGCGCCGGCGCCCGCTTGCGGCCCGGCAGATCGATCCAGCCGAACCAGGGCAGGAGGCTATAGCGGATGCGGCGGCCGAGCTCGGTGCGCACCACGGCGTCGCCCAGGGTACCGAAGAAGTCTTCGTAGTGCAGGAAGCCTCGCTGCAGGCCGGTGTGCCGGCCGGTCCAGAACACGTTGGCCGCGAACCCGCCGGTCGCATAGCCCGCCGCGCGGAGCACCTCCGCCAGCGTGGGGTAGCGACGGTCGAGATACTGGCGGTCGAGGAGGCCAGCCCCATGCTCGTGCAGCTGGCGGCCGGTGAAGAGGGAGGCGTGACTGGGAAGGGTCCAGGCGGACGCGGAACTCGCGTTGGCGTACCGGATGCCCTCCCGGGCCAGCTGCTCGAGCCGGGGCGTGGTGGGCCGGTGGTAGCCGTAGGCGCTCATGCGGTCGGCGCGCTGGGCGTCCATCACCAGGAGGAGGACATTCGGAGCCCCGTCCGGTGGCTGAGGCAAGGCGGCGATTGCCCGGGCCTCCGCCAGGCGCCGCTCGGCCAATGCCGCTCCCGCGAGGAACGGTGGGAGCCCGAGCAGGAGCGGGAAGCCCCGGCGGAGGGCGGTGTCCCAACCGTGCCGGTTCCGGAGCACGCTGCGGGTGGCCTGCACGGCGACACCGAGGCCGAGCAGGATCGCGGCCGTGTCGTTGAAGACGAGCGCGGGAACCCGGCAGACGTAATACGTGCCCAGCGCCGTGATCACCGCCACCACTGCCGCGTCCCAGCGGAGGCCGGGCCGGGCCCGCCGAGCCAGGGCGGCGAGGGCGCCGACCATCAGTCCCGCCAGGCCGTCAACCACCGGTGCCACGAACCAGATCTCGGCGGCGTTGCCGCGGCGGGAGTTGACGACATGGGCTGCCGTGCCTGCGAGCGCGACCCCGGCCTCCGCGAGCCCGATCAGGAGACCCAGGCCGAGCCCGAGAAGCGGCAGGGAGAGCCGGCGCTCCACCCGCCTACCCCAGCCGCCAGGCGAGAAGGCCACCGGCGAACATGACCCGAACGATCCCGGCCGCCGCCGCGCCCCAGGCCACGTCCCGGAGCCCGCGGTCGCGAAGCCGGAGGGGAAGCTCGATCAACGCGCCGGCCAGGGCGAAGAGGAGGACCCAGCCGCCGTGGCCCAGGCTCCCGAACCAGAGCCCGGCGAACAGCGTGAGCAGGAGCGCCTCGATCCCCAGGGCCGGGAGCGCGGCCCGGAACGAGGGAGCCGCCGGAGTCAGGCGGTGCTGCACCAGCGACCAGGCGGCGAACAGCGCGGCGACCAGGACCCACGCCAGCACGAGTCGGGTGAGCGCCATCGGTCAGAAGCTCGCCAGAAGGGAATCCGTGCTGTAGAGCTGGCCCCGGACCATGACCCGCTGGACCTTGCGAGTGTTCCGGATGTTGGCCCGGGGGTCGCCGCCCAGCACCACGAGATCGGCCACCTTGCCGGGAGCGATCACCCCGATCGAATCCGCGCCCAGAAGCTCGGCGTTGCCGCGCGTGGCAGCCCGGAGCGCATCCTCCGGGGTGAGTCCCGCCTGCACCAGGAGGGCGAGTTCGGTGTGGAGGCTCCAGCCGGGGACCAGCATCTGGTTGGCCGCATCCGTCCCCACCCCGATCCGCCCTCCCGCCGCGCGGAACTCGCGGACAAAGAGGTCCTGCTTGGG
>JBBIMQ010000113.1:7799-8402 GCA_037444345.1 Gemmatimonadota bacterium
GCTCGAGGTCCGGCAGATTCCAGCGGCGGATCACGTCCTCGGGAACAGTCTTGAGGTCGGCGGAGGCCAGGATGGCGGGGTCGTCGAGGCGGCTGTAGGTCTCGTGGAGCACCAGGGTCGGGATCAGTGCCACGCCGCTCTCGGCGAGCGCCGCCGCCACCCGGGCGAGCGCCGCCGAATCGAGCCCGGCCCAGCTCCTCTCGAAATAGTTCCACCCTCGAAAAAAGGACGCCCGGTGCTCGGCGTAGAACGGCGCGGGATTCCCGATGACCTCCGGCACGCCGGTGAGATGCTCGATGGACCCGACCCCCAGCCGGGCGGCTGTCAGGGCGTCCGTCAGGCCGAGGTGCGCCGTCACCTTGAGGTTGAAGGTGGCCGCTTCGTCCAGCAGCGGTTTCAGCAGGTCCGGCGTGATCCGGGTGTAGATCTTGAGGTAGTCCACCCCGGCCACCGCCCGGGCGTCCACGGCGCGCCGCGCTTCCGCAGCGCTCTTGACCTCGGTGGCGCTCGGGTAGGTGGCGGGTGCCCCGTCTATCATGGCGCCCGCGGAGTAGATCCGCGGCGATACCAGCCCGCCGAGGCTTGCCTCCTCGCGCAGGGTGA
>JBBIMQ010000114.1:0-8348 GCA_037444345.1 Gemmatimonadota bacterium
CAATCCCGCCGGCCTCGCCACCATCCGCAACATCGCGCTCGAGGGCGCTTTCCAGCGCTACCCCGACGGTAGCTTCGAAACCCTGGGCGCCGCCGCGGTCCGCGTGTTCCAGTTCGACCTGGGCGGCGGCTATCACTATCTCGCCTTCAGCGACAGCTCGAGCATCCGGGACATCCTGGTCTGGGTCGGTGCCGGGGTCTACCGCTACGGGATCATCGCGGCGGGGGGGGCGCTCAAGTACGGCTCTCTGGAAGACTCCACTGGCCAGGTTCGCCGATCGGGCACCATGGACGCCGGCCTCGGGATTCACATCTTCGACCTGATGACACTGGCCTTCGCGGTGCGCAATCTGGCCGACTGGCGGGTGAGCGGTGGGCCGCTGGCCCTTCCGCTCAGCAAGCACGCGGGCTTCGCGCTCAATTTCACCGATCCTCAGGAGACCGCCCGGGTGCTCGGCACCCTGGAAGTGGTCTGGACCCGGGGCCAGTCGCGGCGCACCGTCCTCGGCGCCGAGGTGGGCGTGGTGGTCAAGGGGCTGGGGCTGGTCGGCCGGATCGGCTACGGTGCTCCGCCGGAAGGGGCGGGCCAGCGCGAGGTCTCCGTGGGCGGCGGGGTGGTGCTCTCCCGGCTTGCGCTCGACTATGCCTGGCAGCGGCGCACCCGGCTGGGCCGCGAGGTGCACCGGCTGGGCGCGCGGTTTACCCTGTGAAGCTGCCGCGAGGCTGCATGATCGTGCTCATCTTCGCCGGGGTGCTGTTCGCCGGCTACGGGACCGCCTACGTGGCGAGCGACGACGTCCGCTACCTCACACGGGCCGGCCTCGAGACGATCCGCATCCTGGAGACCCGCCGCGCCATCCGCGAGCTGATCCGCGATCCGGCCACCGAGCCCGAGACCCGGTCCCTGCTCCAGCTCGTGCTCGAGGCCCGCGACTTCGCGGCGGGGCTCGGGTACGACGCCCGCCAGACCTACACCACCTACGCCGAGGTGGGTCGCGACACGTTGCTCCTGGTCCTCTCCGCCGCCCCCCGGAACTGCCTCTGCCCCCACCTCTGGAAGTATCCCATCGTGGGGCGGGTGCCGTACAAGGGATTCTTCGATCCGGCCGCCGCCCAGCGCGAGGCCGCCCGATTCGAAGCCCGAGGGTACGATGTGTACCTCCGCCCCGCGGGCGCCTTCGCCTCGCTGGGCTGGTGGAACGACCCGCTCTACTCGACCGCGATGAGCCGCGACTCGGTGGAACTCGCGGCCACCGTGCTCCACGAGATCGCCCACAACACGCTCTACCTCAAGAGCGCGACTCCCTTCAACGAGAGCTTCGCCCAGTTCGCGGGCTACCGCGGCGCCGAGGCGTTCTTCCGGGCCCGGGGCGACACGGCCTCCGCCCGGCGGGCAGTGGACCGCTGGCAGGATGAGGTGGTGCTGAGCGGATACTATGGCGAGCTGGCCCGGCGGCTCGATTCCCTGTACCGGTCGACCCCTGATCCGGCGGCGGTGGACCGCGGCCGGGCAGAGCTCGGGCGCTGGGCCCGCGAGGAGCTCGAAGGCCCGGTCGCCAGCCGGCTCCGCACCTACCAGGTCGGCCGGCTGGCCGATCGCCCGGTGAACAACGCGCGCCTCATCGCCGCTCGGATCTACCGGACCCGGCTGGATCTGTTCGAGGCATGGTACCAGCGGCACCAGGACGACGTCGCCCGGTCGGTTCGCGCGCTCGCTCGGGTGGTGGAGGGGGCCACAGGCGACGAACCGTTCCGCCGACTGGAGCAGGCTCTGGCCGATTCCGGCGCAGCCAGGGTGCCCGCTCCGGAAGCCGCCGGGCCGTGATCCGGCGGGCGCCTCCCTTCCACCGTCGCCCTGGCTCCCGGCCCCACCGGGCCGCGGGTTCTTGCGCCGGTCGGTGCCGGGGATGAGCTTGATGGTCCCGCCCTCCCGGAGCCGTCGTGGCCCGCGATCTCCTCCCCCTCGTCCGCGAAGCGCTCCAGGGCAGGTACGTGGTCGAACGGGAGATCGGCCGGGGCGGGGCCGCGCGGGTGTTCGCCGCGGTAGACGCCGCGGGCCGGCGGGTGGCTCTTAAGGTCCTGCATCCCCAGCTGGCGGCCAGTGTGGCGGCCGATCGTTTTCTCCGGGAGATCCAGTTCATCGAGGGGCTGGCCCATCCCCGCATCGCGCGGCTCATGGACTTCGGGGAAGCGGCCTGGGTGCTCTACTACGCGATGGAGTTCGTCGAGGGTCCCACGCTGAAGCAGCACCTGGCGCGCGTCAGGCGCGCCTCGCTCGGCGACACACTGCACGTCGCGCACGACATTCTCGATGCGCTGGCCTACGCCCACGAGCGTGGGATCGTGCACCGCGATGTGAAACCCGAGAACATTCTCCTGGCGCCGGGCGGGGCCACCCTGGTGGATTTCGGCATTGCCAAGGCCGTCCTGGAGGCGGGGCAGGACCGGCTGACCCGGTCGGGATTCGCGGTCGGCACCTCGGCCTACATGAGCCCGGAGCAGATCTCGGGCCTCGCCGACGTGGATGCCCGGAGCGATCTCTATTCCCTGGGGTGTGTGCTCTACGAGGCCCTCACCGGCCGCCCCCCCTACGACGACCCGTTCGAGGATCTCATCCTGGCCAAGCATCGCACCGCCGAGGTTCCGGACCCTCGGGTCGAGCGACCCGAGACCCCCGACGCCCTGGCGCAGGCGGTGGTGCGCGCGCTGGGCAAGACCCGGGAGGAGCGCTGGCCCAGTGCCCGGGCCATGCAGGCGGCCCTCCCGCTGCTGGCCCGGGCGTAGCGCTGGCCCGCGGAGGGGCGCCGCGGGTGGGCTCCCTGGACCGTCAGGGCGCTCCCGGCTCCTCGAGCGCTCGCTGGTACGCCGCCAGATCGGGCTCGCTGAAACAGACAAACCGCACTTCCTCGACGGCTGGCGCGCGGCGCAGATGGTCTCGAACCGTCTGGACGGCGACCCGGGCGGCCTGTTCGACGGGATAGCCGAAAATCCCGGTGCTGATGGAGGGGAACGCCACCGAGCGGCAGCCGTGAGCCTGGGCGAGGTCGAGCGCGGCCCGGTAACAGGAGGCGAGGAGCTCGGCTTCGCCGTGGCCGCCCCCCTGCCAGACCGGCCCCACGGTGTGGATCACGTAGCGGGCGGGGAGGGCGAAACCGGGAGTGATCCTGGCCTGGCCGGTGGGGCAGCCGCCCAGCGCCTGGCAGGCCCGGGCGAGTTCGGGCCCCGCCGCGCGATGAATCGCGCCTGACACACCGCCGCCGGGCGCGAGCGACTCGTTCGCTGCGTTCACGATCGCGTCGGCGCGCTCGCGGGTGATGTCCCCTCGGAGCGCGATCAGGCGGGCCCGGCTCACCCGGCCTTGAGCAGCCTCCCGGCCAGCCGGCCCGCCGGATGATTGGCTGCCTCCATGGCGAACGCGAGGTCTATGCTGCCGGCCTGTCCGGCCAGGCGGCCCATGACGTCGGCGGGGGGAGCCTCCGCGGCCTGGTGAAGGGCCAGGCTCAGGCCGCGGGTGGTGCGTTCGGGGTGGACCGCCGCATCCGCCCAGACCGCATCGCCCGGCTCCGCCCGGTAGGCTACCACCAGCGGGATGGCCAGCGAGTCGTCCGGCAAGCGGGAGCGGATGGGCAGCTCGAGCGAGGTCGCGAAGGCAGGCCAGCCCGACCAGTGATCCAGCACGACCAGATGGGTGAACCGCCAGTGCTCGTCGGCGCCGAGCTGGAGGAAGGCCCGCGCGATCTCCTCGTCGCTGGCGCCGGGTTCCTTCCCGTCCAGCGTGAGTGGCACCGCCCCGGTGTCGGCGAACCAGCGGCGGGCGCGCGGCAGCAGGTCGGGCCGGCTGCCGGGGAATGCCGCGTAGCGACGGGTGGCGCGGATCTCCCGCTCCGCCGCCTGGCGCTGGGCCGGGAACTCCGCCGCTTCGGCGGCGCCCTCGAACGCCACCTCGGCGGCGAGATACCGCCCGGCCTGCCGGAGCACCTTGCCGCGCAGGTGCAGGGTGCCACTGTGCGGCTCCAGCGCGAAGGCGCGGTCCAGCGCCATGAGGGCGCGGGACAGCTCGCCCAGCCGATAGGCCGCGTAGCCCGCCTCGTGCCAGATGAGTCCCAGATTCGGCTCCCGCCGCGCCGCGGCCTCCAGAGCCGCGAGCCCTTCCCGATACCGGCCCAGCTCGACCAGCGCCGCGCCTCGCAAGGCGTCGGGAAGGGCGTCCTCGCCGAGCTGGGCCCGCGCCTCCTCGGCGAGCGCCAGCGCATCGTGGTGCCGCCGTCCGTGCCGCAGCGCCTGGAAGCACTCGAGCCAGGCCTGCCTCAGCCCCGGCTGGGCCGCGAGCACCGCCCGATAGGCCTCGACCGCGGCCGCAAGCCTTCCTTCCTGTGCCAGCCGGCGCGGGCGGGAGAGCCAGCGGTCGGCCGCCTCGCCCGAGAAGATGCGATACTGATCCGTGGAATACATGGGCGCGAATGTATCCCGCCAGGCGCCCGGCGCCAGAGGGCCGCTGCCCCCGCGCCGGACCTCGCGGCTCGCATACTTCACCGGATGCCCCTGCCGCAGTACTTTACGCCGCCATGGATCCCTCTTTCGTTTCCCGGAACCAGTCCCGCCTGCTCGGCGAGCTGACCGAGTTTCTGAGCATCCCGAGCATCAGCGCGCTGCCGGACCACGCCGCCGACTGCCGCCGCGCCGCGGAATGGCTGCTGCAGGATCTCCGGCGGCTGGGCTGTCCTGTGGCGGAACTCATCGAAGGTCGGGGTCATCCGGTGGTGTGGGCCGAGGGCCCCGAGGTCCCGGGTGCCCCCACCCTCCTCATCTACGGGCACTACGATGTCCAGCCGGTGGACCCGCTGGACGAGTGGCTGAGCCCGCCCTTCGTGCCCACGGTGCGGGACGGGCGGCTCTATGCCCGCGGGGCCGCGGACGACAAGGGCCAGGTGTTCTGCCTGCTCCGCGCCTTCGAGGCCGTCCGGCGCGACGGGCGGCCGCCGCTCAACCTGCGCTTCCTGATCGAGGGCGAAGAGGAGTGCGGCGGGCATGTCATCGAGGACCTGCTCACCCGCGAGCCGGAGCGGACCCGGGCCGACGCCGTGCTGGTGTGCGACATGTCGTATTACGCCCCGGCGATCACGGAGTTCTACACCGCGCTCCGCGGCATCTGCTACACCGAGATCTCGGTCCGTACCCTGCAGCGGGACCTGCACTCCGGCACCTACGGCGGCGTGGCGCCGAACGCCCTCGAGACCCTGGCGCGGCTCCTCTGCGATTTGAAGGATGCGTCCGGCCGGATTCGCATTCCCAAGCTCTACAAGTCGGTCATCCCGCCTGACAAATCAGAGGTCAAGGCCTGGAAGCGGCTCCCGTTCTCCAAGAAGCGCTACCTCGCCGAGGAGGTGACCGCCAAGGCCCTCACCGGGCTCGAGCGGTACTCGGTCTTCGAGCGCACCTGGGCCCTGCCGACCTTCGAGATCCACGGCATCAAGGGCGGCTTCACGGGAGAAGGGGCCAAGACCGTGATCCCGGCCACAGCCACCGCCAAGGTGAGCTTGCGCCTGGTCCCGGGGCTCGAGTTCCGCAAGGTCGCGGCCTGGCTGGAGCGGGCCGCCAGGGCCCGAGCTCCCAGGTACGCCGAGGTGGAGGTGAAAATCCTCCACGGCAGCGATCCGGTGCAGGTGGACACGGCGCATCCGGCGTTCCAGGTGCTGGACCAGGCCTTTGCCGAGGTGGTGGGGAGGCCGGCGGTGCGGGTGCGCGCCGGGGGGTCCATTCCGGTAGTGCCCAAGCTGGGCCTCGCAGGCGCGCCCGTCCTCCTCACCGGCATCGGACTTCCCGACGACGGACTGCACTCGCCCAACGAGAAGCTCGATCTCGACCAGCTCTGGAACGGTATCCTGGTCTTCGGGCGGTTCATGGAGCGATTTGCCGAGGTAGGGAAGGCCAGCTGAGGGCCGGGCTCCCGCCGCGGGCGGAGAGGGCGTAGGGGGGCAGGGCCCGGGAGGCCGCGCCATCCGGAGCGTGGTGGAACGGCTAGAGACTGCCGCCCTCCAGCTCTTCTTCCACCTCGGCGGGCCCGCTTCTCCGCTGGCCGGGATACTGCGCCTCGGTACGCGCGTGGAGCTCGTCAATCCCCAGCACCGCCCGGATCGAGGCGACCACGCCGGCCACCACGTCGTCGGCCCAGTAGGGGTCGGGCCGGTCGCCGGAAGCGAGCCCGTTGGCGCAGGCCTCCAGATAGCGCACCGCGGTCGTGATCCACTCTGCCTGCGCGCCCGGCATGAGCGACCAGCTCGAGGTCGAACGCAGCTCCAGCTCGGTGAGCGCGGCCAGTTGCTTCTCCACCCCCTGCGCCACCGCCGCCGACGCCAGCCGCTGAGCGACCAGCGCCAGGACCTGGGCGCGTTCCTGCTCGCGATCCTGCGGCAGGGGAGCGAAGTAGTTGCGCTGGTCCGCCACCATCTCGCCCAGGCGGATGCAGACCGCGCGCACCGCGGGTTGGAGAGCCGGCGGCGCCTCCCGCGCCCAACCGGCCGCGGCCTTGAGAATGTCCTGAACCATCTGGTCGGCCTGAGCTTCAGGCGACCGGCGCTCCGAAGGCGGAAACATAGGACAGGGAGAATGGCCCCCCGCCCGCCGAAACACAAGCCTGCTGTGTCGCGCTCTCAGCCTCGCGGCCCCCGCCGCATCCGGGCCGGGTCCGGGCGGCCGTAGCGCTCCTCCCGCCAGGGGTCGCCCCGCATGTGGTATCCGTTCTGCTCCCAGAACCCCGGATAGTCCTCCTCCAGAAACTCGAATCCCCGCACCCACTTGGCGCTCTTCCAGAAATAGAGATGCGGGACCAGGAGCCGGACCGGCCCCCCGTGCTCTGGCGCAAGATCGCTTCCATTGTGCCGCAGCGCGAGCAGGTTCCCCGGCCGCCGCAGGTCCTCCAGCGGCAGGTTCGTGGTGAACCCGTGCTCGGCGTGGACCAGCACGTGGGATGCCCGGGGTCCGACCCCGGCTCGCTCCAGCAGGGGGCCGAGCGGCACTCCCTCGAACCGGTTGTCGAACCGGCTCCAGCGGGTCACGCAATGAATGTCGCAGAGGGTTTCCTGGCGCGGGAGCGCGAGCAGTTCCTCCCAGGTCAGCTCGAAGGGGCGGTCCACCGCGCCCCGAACGAAGAACCGCCAGGTGCGGGTGTCCACCCGAGGGACGGGCCCGTAATGGAGCACCGGCCACTTCTGGGTGAGGAGCTGTCCCGGCGGCAGCCGGTCCCGCTGGACGGCCCGGCCATCGAACGATTGGGTCATGGGGTTGCTGGGCTGAGGGTGGGGTTACAACGCCTGGCGGGCAGCTTCCGTTCCCTCTGGCAGCAGGTCCTCGAGCCCGGCACGCTCGGGCGCGAGTCCGAACACCTGGCCGAAGCTCTCCGCCACCGCCGCCACCGCCTCGGTCCAGAGGGCGGCCCGATCGCGCGGGCGGCCGGCCAGTTCGAGTTCCCGAGCCACCGACGTCATCTGCACCCCGGGAATGCCGCACGGGACGATGAGATCGAACGGGGTCAGCTCGTTCACCAGGTTGAGCGCAAAGCCGTGGGTGGTGACCCACTGGCGAACATGGACGCCGATGCTGGCGAGCTTCCGGCCACCGGTCCACACACCGGTATAGCCGGGCCTCTGCTCGCCGGCGATCCCGAGCCGTGCGACCGCGCGGATCAGCGCCTCCTCCACCTGGCGCAGATACCAGTGGAGATCGGGACGATACCGGGCCAGATCGAGCACGGGGTAGCCCACGAGCTGGCCGGGGCCGTGCCAGGTGACATCGCCCCCCCGTTCCACCTCCGCCACGGTGAGGCCACGGCGCGCGAGCTCGGTCACCGGCAAAGGAAGGCTCGTGGCCCGGGTCCCCCGGCCCAGCGTCACCGTGGGCTCGTGCTCCACCAAGATCAGGACATCGCGGTCGAGCTCGCGGCGAATCCTGCGCTCCGCGATCCGGCGCTGGAGCGCGTGGGTGGCCCGGTAGGGGTGGTGGCCGAGTTCCAGGATGGCGAGGGAACCAGGCATGGTCATGCCGCAGTCCGGCGCCCGGCGCGGCCGCCGAGGACGAGCAGGGTCGCCAGCACCAGGGCGAGGCCCGCGAAACCGAGCAGGCCCCCGCGGCCGAACCGGTGGTGGAGGAGGGGTGTCGCCACCAGCCAGAGGGCCACGCTCGCGAACCCCCCGACCAGGCTCAATCCTCCTCGCCGGTAGACCGATGCCACCGGCCGCAACAACCGCCAGGCGAGCCAGGTCGCGGCGATCGGGGTGGCCAGGACGCCGGCCAGCAGCAGGTTCGCCGCCGCGCTGTCCGGGTCGGGCGAGCCGCTCGGCGGCAGGGCAGGCA
>JBBIMQ010000115.1:0-8325 GCA_037444345.1 Gemmatimonadota bacterium
CCGGCACCGCCGCCGCCGTCAGGTCGGCACGGCGAGGCGCCGCCGCGAGCTCGAGCCGCCTGGTTCCGGTGGGGCGCTGCTGCCGAGCGGTGGGAACGGAGGCCGGGCCGGCCGGGGTGCCTTGCGCCGGGGAGGGATCCCCCTGCTCCTGTGCGGCCGAGTCCCGCTCGGCCGTCACCGTGAGTCGGCGGAGCGCGGCAAAGAGCCGGCAGTAGGCCGGCAACGGCCCGGGTTCGACCCTCCCCGCAGGCGGCGCCGGTTCCAGGCCGAGGAGGCTCCGGAGGTCCTGGGTGGCGGCCTCGGTCCGGCGGCTTCTGGCGATGGCCTGTTCCCGGCGGGCCTCGCGCACGACCTCCAGCATCTCGCACGTGCTCATCTCCCGGTCGCCTCGGATCCCGTCGCCGGACTCGAGATCGAGCCGGTTCGAGACGTTGCGCACCAGGATGTCGTTGGTCGCGAAGCCGGTGACCTGGATGGCCGACGGCTCGCTCGCCTTGAACGCGTGAATGGTGCCGCTGAAGAGCCTGAAGTGCAGGTCCTCCAGATTCTCGGCGAACCCCATGACTCCGCTGTCCGCATAGATGATCCGGCGGCCGTCGGTATTGCCCAGATCGTAGAGCGTCACACTCCGCAGGCGCCCGCTCTTTGGGTCAATCCGGCTGGCGCGCAGGAACAGCCCGGAGGGTGGGATCTCGTTGATGACCTGCTCCCGGAGCTCGAGTGTCGGCTTCTTGCGCTGAATGCTGAACAGCAGGTTGCGCAGCCGGGCATTGCTGTCGGGCAAGACCTGATCGGTGAACCAGAAATTGAACCCGGCCAGGACGAGACCGACGGCCAGCATCGGGCGGAGCAACTGGTAGACGCTCAGCCCACTCGCCCGCATGGCGGTGATCTCGTTCTCGGCGGCCAGGTGGCTGAAGCTGTACAGCATGGCCACGAGGACGGCCATCGGGAGGGTCATGGCGATGATGAAGGGCAGACACAGGACAAACACCTCGCCGATCACTCGCCAGGGCAGCCCCTTGCCCACCAGGGCGCCGAACCGGCGGGCGACCTGGTTGAGCAGCATGATGCTCGTCATCGCCGCGAAGGCGAAGACCAGCGGCGGGACGAACTGCCGGACCAGATACCACCTGAGCACCCGCACGGGCCCGAAGTCTCCGATTGGTAACGAGTTGTGACGTTCCTCCTCGGCGAGTATATTCCCGGTGACTCTCGCCTTCAAGTCTGATTCTCCCCTGGCACGGTCGGCTGCCCGCGTAGTGCGCCCCCTGGCACTCCTGGCGTTGCCGAGCCTGATCCCGGCTCTGGCGGCGGCACAGACGAACGATACCACTCCCCTGCCGGCCTGGGCTCGGTTCCGCCGGGACGGGCCGCCTCTCGTGCTCGAGGAGCCGGCGGTGTTCCGGAGCCCGTGGCTGGCCGGGGACCGGCGGCCCGGGGCCTGGGCTCTGGCGTGGGACAGTGCGCTTGCCGCTCAGCTCGATTCGGCTCGCACCAGCCGCATCGTGGCCCGGCGGCTGCGGTACCTGTACGGGCCGCGCGCGCTGCTCGAGGACCGCGAGGAGGCGGATCGCCGCCCGCCGCGGCGCAACGTCCTGGGGGTGGATCCGCGGTACGTGGACCTCGACATGGAGGGCCAGACCAGGCTCGAGATCCGTACCGAGCGCCTGAAGAACCTCCGCTGCACCCCGGCCCAGGTGCTGGACCCGAATGCCGGGTGCCGCGGCGGATTCAAGGCGCCCCGCCTGGACACCGAACTGCAGGTTCGCGCCGCCGGCCTGCTCGGTCGCCGGCTCCATCTGGACGTGGACTACGACACCCAGCGGGATTTCACGGCGCGGAACAACATCCAGGTCTACTACGAGGGCCTGGAGGACGAGATCATCCGGCGGGTGGAGGTGGGCACCGTCACCTTCCGGCCCCCGCCCTCCCGCTTCATCACGGCCAATATCCCGGCCAACAACTTCGGGATGAACGCCACCTTCGAGATGGGCCCGGTGCAGCTCCAGACCATCGCCGCCACTCAGAAGGGCAGCGTGGTGGCCACCCGGACCTATACCGTGGGCGCCACCACGGTGCAACCCCAGGACCGGCAGCTTCGCGACCTGGATTTCGAGGCGAGTCGTTTCTTCTGGGTCATAGATCCGGCCCTGATTCCCGGCTATCCCGCCGTGGACATTCTGGGAGATCTGGCCCGGTTGTCGCTGCCGGCGGGGGTTCGGCCGGAAGCGGGGAGCGAGGTCCGGATCTACCGCTACCGTCCCTCCAGCGCCCGCACCGGGCTCAACCCCAGTCTGGGCGGTATCACGGCCATCGCGATCGGCGCGGACACCACGCAACGGGTCACCGCCCGCTGGGATCTGCTGGTGCCGGGCCTGGACTACTACATGGACGGCAGCAATCTCTGGTTCGTGCTGGCGGCGCGCCTGGACGCGAGCGATTACCTGGCCGTGAGCTACCGGACGGCGTCGGGTCTGGTGGGGACCTACCCTGCGGTGGATCGGCCGGTCCCGCCGGACTCGGTGCCGCGCGACACGCTGCGGCTCATCGTGGAGCCCCGGGTCTCGAACTCCCGGCCCACGTTCCGTCACGAAATCCGCAGCGTGTATCGGGTGGCGGGAGCCGACCTGGACGTGGCGTCGCTCAAGGTGGACCTCACGCTCAACCGGTCGTCGCGGCCGCTGCGCCCGGGGGCCCAGGCGACCTACCTGGCCGAGCTGGGTCTCGCCACCGCCACCGATCCCAACGTCTTCAACGCGGCCGACCGCCTGTTCCCCCGCACTCGCGACGCCACGGCCGGCCTGACGGTCAAGGAGTCGTACATCGTCCTCCCCCATCTCCGGCCGTTCGCCGATCCCGCGCGGCTGACTCCGACGGAGCTTTCCGACTCGCTCTACCAGACGCCCGGCTACCTGCTCTTTACCGAGGGCCCACCCGCCAAGTTCGTCTTCCGCCTGCAATACAACGCGTCGTCCAGCGCCGACCGCTCGGCCCTCGACCTTGGTGCGCTTCAGATCCGGGAGGGCAGTGAAGAGCTGTTCGTCAACGGCCGGCGGCTGGAGAAGGGGGTGGACTACAACATCAACTACGATGTCGGACAGGTCACCTTCCTCGATCCGAACGGGCTGTTCGGCGCCGGCGGCACGGCCCAGGTGCAGGCCCGGTTCGAGGAACGCGGGATTTTTGCGGTGGCCCCTACCCAGATCTACGGGCTCGCCACCCGTTACCGGTTGGGGGAGGCCGGCGGAATCAACCTGGTGGGGATCTACCAGGTGGAGCAGAGCGCCTTCAACCGGCCCCAGCTGGGTTTCGAGGCGCAGGCCAACCTGGTCGGCGGGATCAGCACGGATCTCAAGTTCCGTCCCCAGGGGGTGACCCGGTTGCTGAACCGGCTCACGTCCACCCCGGCCACCGCCCCGTCGCGCCTCGAGCTGAACGCCGAGGTGGCCTTCACGCGGCCCGACCCCAGCCGATCGGGGCAGGCCTATCTGGAGGGGTTCGAGGGGGACAACGGCATCCCGGTCTCGTTGCGGGAGAGCTTGTGGGAGTTCAGCAGCCGGCCCCAGTACACCGACGGTGTCCAGGGCGTGGTGGGCGCCCAGTTCGACCTGGCCGACGCGGTCCAGCTCACCTGGCAGAACCTGGTGCCTGACGGCCGGGGCGGAACGCTCCAGCTGCGGGCCCGGGACATTGACCCCAAGATTCAGGTGGCCGCGGGGCAGGACCAGCTCGAGACCGTGCTCTTCATGGCGCTCCACGCCGACACGGCGGGCGGGATCGTGCAGCGGGACAACCCGGCCCGCTGGACCCAGCCCCAGCGCCTCTTCGCGCCTCGCTGGCGGTCCATCGTCACCCCGCTCAGCACGACCGGCGTGGACCTGTCCAAGAACGAGTTCCTGGAGTTCTGGGTTTTCCAGGACCGGCGCCGGTCGGCGGATTCCGCGGGCGTGCGGCTGGTCGTTGACCTGGGCAGCGTGAGCGAGGACGCGGTCGCGCTCGCGCCTGACACCATTGATGTGGCCGGCGCGCCTGGTCTCGACACCCTCTTCCGGGGCCGCCAGCTGGTGGGGCAGGGCCGGCTCGACACGGAGCGCCAGGCCACCGGGGTCTTCAACGCCGAGACCGACGACATCGGCATTCTGGCCGACCGCCCCGATTCGCTGGCACGGGCGGACGGCGAGGCTCCGCTCCGGCGCTTCCCGCTCTGCCGCCGCGAGCTTTCCAACAGCGTCCCCGTCTTCCCCTGGGGCGACCTCGGCAGCCGCTGCACCAACGGGAACGGCTTCCTGGATACCGAGGACCTGGATGGCGACAACGCCCTCAACGCCCAGGGTGCGGCCGAGAACGTGTTCCGCTGGGTGGTGGACCTGCGGCAGGGGACGTACTTCGCCCGGGACGGGGTCCCCACTCCGGATTCCCTCGGAGGATGGAAGCTCTATCGCATCCCGCTCCGAAAGGCCGAGTTCGTGCTCGGCTCGCCTAACATCAGGCTGATCCGCCACCTCCGGCTCACGGTGGTGGCCGACCCGGACCAGGGTGGACCGGACCGGGTGGCGTTCTTCGCGCTTGCCCGCATGCGGCTGATCGGCTCCCCCTGGGTGCGGCGGTCGGACAGCCCGATCACGGGGCTGGCGGGTTCCACCGGCTCGGCCGCCGGAGAGGTGATCGCCACCACCATTTCGACCGAGAACAGCGAGCTCGGCTACACCTCGCCGCCCGGTGTGGTGAGCGGGCTGGACCGGCGAGGGGGGAGCCGCGACGAGTTCGGCACCCAGGTCAACGAGCGCTCGCTCCGGCTGATCGGGAGCCGGCTGGGACTGCGCCAGCGAGCCGAGGCGTACTTCCGCTTCCCGAGTGGCCCCCAGAACCTGCTCAAGTACGAGGAGCTCCGCTTCTGGGCCCGCGGCTCCGGCACCGGCTGGGTGGAAGGCGATTTCCAAGTCTATTTGCGGGTCGGCACCGACGGCCGGAATTTCTATCAGTTCCTCATGCCGGCCAGCACGGCCACCTGGCTGCCGGAGGGCCGGGTCGCGCTCAGCACCTGGCGGCGGCTCCGGGCCGCCATCGAGTCGCGCCGGCTTCAAGGTCTGCCGCCGGACAGCGCAGCTCGGGTCGCCTGCGGCGGCGACACCGTGTCCACCGCCTACGTGGTGTGCGAGGGGCCGTATCTCGTCTACGTCCAGGATCCGGCGGTGAGCCCGCCGAATCTGGCCTCGGTGCAGGAGATCGCCGCCGGCATTCTCCGGGTGGCCCAGAACACCCCGACCGATAGCGCCGAGGTCTGGGTGGATGACATACGGCTGGTGGAGCCGGTTTCCAGGGTGGGGACCGCCGTGGCGGCGGACGGACGCTTGGTCGCAAGCGACGTCGGCGACCTGGTCCTGGGTTTCACCCGGCAGGACGGTTTCTTCCAGCAGCTCGGTGCCGAACCCACCTACCGCACCACCAGCACCTTCCAGGCAGCCAGCAACTTTCGGGCGGACCGCTTCCTCCCCCCGTCGCTCGGGCTGCTCCTTCCGGTCCAGGTGGCCTACGTGAGGACCGGCGTGGATCCGGAGCTGCTCACCGGGACCGATCTCCGCGGGGCCGATCTTGCGCGGCTCCGGCGGCCTGAAAGCCGCACCCTGTCCTACAACCTGGTGCTCCGCCGCTCGGCCCGCGGGCGCTCCTGGCTGGTCCGCGGCCTCCTCGACCCCCTGGGGGTCAACCTCAGCGTGGTGGACGGCCGGAGCGTCACCGAGCAGTCGCGCTCCGCGAGCAACTCCCGGAATCTCCTGGCGAGTTACAACCTGGTGCCGGGGCGAACCGGCTTCAAACTCGATCTCGGCCGGCTGGTGGACCGGCTCCCGGGCTTCCTGCGCAAGAGCGACGGGGCCAACGCCCTGCGCCAGCCGTTCGTGAGCCTGGCCCCCGCCGCGGTGCGCCTGTCCAGCGGCCTGGCGCGGAGCGAATCGGAGTTCTTCGCCTACCTCGTGCCGGTCCGGCGTGCAGCGGACACTGCGGTGGTCCCGGTGAGGGCTCTCACCCACACCTGGCGCAACAGCGCGGGGCTGACCTGGCAGCCGCTGGGCATGCTGTCCCTTTCGGCCGACCTCGCCAGCACCCGCGATCTCCGCCAGTATCCCGATTCGAATCTGCTGGGGCGCGTGGTGAACGCCTCGAGGCGCCGCTTCCTCGGGATGGACGTGGGGGTCGAGCGCGACCGCCAGCTCTCCACCTCGCTCGGGCTCTCGCCGCGGATCGCCTCCTGGCTCCGCCCCCGCTATGTCCGCAGCTCGAGCTTCATTCTCTCGCGAAGCCTCACCAGCCGCGACCCGATCCGCGAGGACGGCGACAGCGCCGGCGCCTTCATTCTCCCGCAGACGCTCAACAACAGCCGGAGCGACGAGCGGGGGGTGAGCGTGGATCTGGGACGCCTGGCCGCGAAGATCCTGGGGGACTCGGGCGCCTTGGCCAGGAATCTCCGGCGCCTGCGGAGCTTCGATCTCTCGGATCGCCTCACCCGCACCTCGACGTTCGATCTGGCCGCCTTCGACCCCGGGCTCGGCTACCAGCTCGGCGTGGGCGGGCTCGACCGGTTCCTGCGCCAGGAGGGCGAGCTGGCCCGCGGCGCCACCGAGACCAGGACCACCACGTTCTCCACCGGCGCCGATCTCCCGCTGGGTCTCACGTTCTCCACCCAGTACTCGCGGAGCCGCAGCTCACGCATCCAGCAAGTGGGGGGCGCCTTCCAGCTGGCCGAGACCAACCAGCGGGAATGGCCCAAGGCGACTTTCCGGCTTACCTGGCCCCTCCGCGGCGGCCCCCTGGCCCTTGTTGCGGTGGGGGGATCCTACCGCCGGTCGGAGGGGATCACGACCCTGCCGGCCACCACCGCCACGAGTGCCCGCACCCGGACCGAGTCCCGCACCATCACGCCGGACCTCACCCTGAGCTTCCGGAACGGCATGCTGGTCACCGGCACGTACTCCATGCTGGACCAGGCCAACGAGGGGAACGGCAACCTCACCAGGCTCGAGCAGAACGATCTCAACCTGGCGTTCAATTATGCCCTCCGCCTACCCGCCTCGATGAGCCGGCTCCGGAAAGTCCTCCGGACCTCGCTCACCGGTGTCCTCTCCGAGGGCACGAGCTGCCTGCAGCGCTCCTCGGATCCGGACTGCGTGACCATCTCGGATATCCGCCGGCAGGAGCTCCGCGGGTCGCTCGATACCGATCTGCTCCGCATCCTGACCGGCGGCCTCACCTTCTCCTACTCGGTCAGCGACGCGCGCCACCTGGATCGGAAACTCCAGCAGATCATCGTCACGGCCAGCTTCCAGCTTTCCCTGTACGCGGGTGACTACCGGTGAGCGCCGGGCGCACCCCGCCGCTCCGGCGGTCCGGTGAAGACCACCCGCCGAGCCAGGGCGCCGCGCCGCTCGCCCCCGGCCCCGGCGCCTTCCCGGACTCTGGCACCGGTGTCCGCTCCTGTCCACCACCACCCACCGCTCCGCGGTCCGCCTCGATGCCCAGCCAGCCTGTCGTGCTCCTGCTCGCGCTCCTCCTCACCGCGTCCTGCGCCCGCCCCACTCCGCCCCGGGAGTTCGACGGGCAGGCCGCGTTCCGCTATCTCGAGACCCAGGTCCAGTTCGGCCCTCGAATTCCGGGCTCGGATGGCCACAAGCGGATGGCGGCCTGGCTCGACTCCCTGCTCAGGTCCCGGGCGGACACGGTCATCGTGCAGTCCTGGGTCCACACGACCGTGAAAGGCACCCGGCTTCCGCTGCGAAACTTCCTGGCGCGTTTCAACCCTGGGGCCGCCGAGCGCCTGCTCTTCCTGGCCCACTGGGACACCCGGCCGCGGGCCGATCGCGATCCCACCGACTCCACCCGGCCGGTTCCCGGGGCCAACGACGGCGCCTCCGGGGTCGCCGTGCTGCTGGGCATGGCCGACGCGCTCAAGGCGAGGCCCCCGCGGATCGGGGTGGATCTCCTCTTCGTGGACGGCGAGGACTACGGCAACTTCGAGACCGAAAAGGAGGATGTCCTCATCGGGTCGCGGTACTACGCCCGCAACCTGCCCCCAGGTCCGAAACCGCTCTACGCCGTCCTGGTGGACATGGTGGGCGACCGCGATCTCACGCTCAAGCAGGAAGGCCAGTCGCTACTCGCGGCACCGGAAGTCGTGGAGCTGGTCTGGAACCAGGCCCGCGAGCTCGGCTACGCCCAGTACTTCGTCCCGACACCGGGTCCAACCCTGACTGACGACCACGTGGAGCTCATCAAGGTGGGGATCCGGGCCATTGACGTGGTGGATTTCGAGTACGGGGGCCCGGATAA
>JBBIMQ010000116.1:0-8287 GCA_037444345.1 Gemmatimonadota bacterium
CTGATCGAGGCGCCGCGCCAGGTCGCCGAGGTGCGGGTCGTTCTCCGCGAGCGCCACGGCTTCGTCCAGCTCCCGGCTCACGCGGGCATCCGCCGCCTGAAGCTCGGCCTCGCTGGCCCAACCGGACCCGAGGAGCCGGCGCCGGTAGCCCTCGATCGGGTCCCTGGCCTCCCACTCGGCCAGCTCCCGCCTCGGCACGTAGCCCTGGCTATCGTGCTCGGCGTGCCCTGTCCGGCGATAGGTGACGAGTTCGATCAGGGTCGGGCCGCCGCCGGACCGCGCCCGCTCCACCGCCTCTCGCGTCACCGCATAGACCGCGAGCACGTCGTTGCCGTCCTCGCGGACCCCTGGAATCCCGTAGCCGATCGCCCGGTCCTTGAGCTCGCGCGCCGCCGTCTGGAGCCGGGTCGGGGTCGAGTAGGCGTAGCCGTTGTTCTCGGCGATCACCACCAGCGGGACCTGCCGGACGGCCGCGAAGTTCAACCCCTCGTGACAGGCGCCGGTGCTCATCGCGCCGTCACCCACGTACACCAGCCCCACCCTCGGTTGCCGGGTGAGCTTGAAATAGAGCGCAATCCCCGCCATCACCGGGACCATGTCGCCGAGATGGGAGATCTGCCCCAGGAACCCGCGCGCGAGATCGTTGAAGTGGATGTTGAGCTCGCGGCCCCGTGTGGGGCTGGTGCCTCTCGCCAGGTACTGGCGAAGGACCTCGAGGGGCGTCGCACCTTTCACCAGCATGGAGCCCAGGTTGCGGATGAGCGGCGACAGAATGTCCCCGGGCCGGAGTGCGTACGCGCTGCCCACCGCATCGGCCTCCTGGCCCAGGGAGCGAAAGACACCGCCCACTACCTTGCCCTGCCGGTACAGATTCACCAGCCGCTCCTCGAGGGAGCGGGTGAGCCGCATCCAGTAGTAGAGCTCCACGAGCTGGGCGCGGGAGAGACCGTGCGGGAGGGCTGGCGCGGCGCCTGGCAGAGGAGCGGACGCGGGGGAAGACATGAGCGGGCAAGAAGATCGGAGAGCGGCGCGGGCGAGTCAAGGCGATGGGCAGCCCTCTTTCCTCCGCGTATCCGCCAGGGCCACGATCTGCCACCCCTCGGGCCCCTGCGCAAGCTGAAACGCGTCCACGCCGCAGTGGCTGAACTTCTCCCCGACGTAGAACGAGTACTCGGCCCAGACCACGGCGAGCGTCCCGTCAAGCAGCACCTGCTCGTTCCGGATGCGCTCGTCCCAGACCTCGGCATGGGGACTTCCCACGGCCCGCACGAAACCCTCGACGTCGTCCTCCACCTGAATCGCCGGGGTCCCCCGGAGCACCGCCGCAGTCACGAGCCTGGCCTTCGGATGGAAGAGCGAGCGCACCAGGGCGCTGTCGCCAGCCCGCATGCCGTCAAACAGGTGCTTCACCACACCGAGAACCTCGGCGCGCGTGGCAGGAGACTGGGCATGGAGGCCCGTCATCGGGAGGGCGAGCCAGCTGCCGAGCAGGGCGGCGGTGCGAATCGGTATCATCGGGTTTCTCTCGTTGAATGTGGCGCTCTGGGCGACCGGTCGTCCGGCGGCACGGGAGTGGAATGGGTTCGAGCCCCGGCCTGGCTCAGCTCTCCCCGCGTCAGTCCGGCGGCCCACTCACCACCTCACTCCGCGGGAAGCAGCTCCGGGTTCCAGGCCACCTCCCACAGATGCTGATCCGGTCCTGAAAGTACCCTGCATAGCCACCCCAGAACGTTTCCCGGGCCGGCTTGACAATGATGGCACCGGCCGCCCGGGCCTGGGCCATGACCGCATCCACCTCCGCTCTCGTTCTCACGTTGTGGGCCAGACACACCTCGGTCGCACTGGGCTTCCCCACCGGGAGCCCGGAGTCCCGGGACAGGCTCTTGCGTGGCCAGAGCGCGAGCTGCAAGCCGGCCTGCAGCGGGAAGAAGGCTACCGCACCGTACTCGAACTCCTGCCCGACGATCCCCTTGGTGGTCAGGCCCAGACCGTCACGGTAGAATCGCACTGCCCGGTCCAGATCGTCCACGCCGAGCGTGATGAGCGTGATCCGAGGCTTCACGGTTTCCCTCCTTGGGGTGGCTGCACCTCGCGTGGGCTGGTCTCGCTCCGAAGCGGTTCCCGGTTCCAGGCCAGAAAAACAGCGATGGCGGCGAGTGCTCGGTGGGAGTGGTGCGCGACCGGAACCCCGAGCGACCTGACAGATGGAGGCGAACCGGTGCCAGGCGGGGCGGCACCGGCGGGCACCAGGCCATCCATTCCCGGTTCCGCCAGGCGCGGCCGGTTCCCTGAATCCCGCGCTCGCCCGGACGAGTCCCTCGGTTTAGTGGAGTCGGTTCGCCCCTGCGGTAGTCAGGAACCCCGAGTGCGTGCGATCTCCCCGGCCCCCGCGCGGGGCGACCCGCGGTCTCGAGGGGTACCCCGCCCCTCCCAGGGTCCCGGCCACGGTGGAGCGAGGGGGCGGGGGGGCGGAGGCAGGGGGCGCAGGACCGTGTCCTGTCCTTTCAGGGAGCGCGGCGGCGGCGCTCGAGCCAGGCGTCCACGCTCGCGGGCCCCGCTCCCCAGGCAGCAAACAGGAGCCAGACGAACGAATAGAGCATCACGAGCTCGCCGCGATTCTGCCACCACCACATCTGGCCGCTTCCGCCCCAGTGGATCCAGAAATACGCCACCGCCATCTCACCGGAGGCGATGAAGGCGAGGGGGCGGGTGAGGAACCCCACCACGATGCCGGCACCCGCGACCAGCTCGATGATCCCCGCCACTCCGAAGCGGCTCATGAGCTCGACGGTACCGCCGGAGGGGCCGGTTCCCCCGAACCAGCCGAGCAATTTCTGGGCGCCGTGGGAGAAGAACGTGAGGCCGGCCGCGACGCGCAGCGCGGTGTGCGCGACAGTGCGAAATCGCTGGTCGAATGACTCGCTCACCGATGGCTCCTTGGTGCAGGGTAGCGGTTGCCGGTCTGTCCGAGGTGCCCGGCTCGGGAGCAAGAACGCCCGGGCCGCCGGGGCTCACCGGACCCTCGTGCCGCGGGTCTCGAAGGCCGCGGCACTCGCGGCCAGCACCCGGTGTCCCTCCCCCCCCAGCGGCTGCGGGAATGTCGCCCGGCCGAAACGGCGGCCGGCGCGAAGCGATACCCGACCGGCCACCGCCCGGGTCCGGTTGCGTGGCGCGTACCGGGACGTCGGGGCGCGCACCGAGGGCGGGGGGGGCGGAGCAGCCGCGAGATCGAGGTCAGGCGTTGGCCTAAGCTATGGCGGGCGGTGGCCGACGGCAATGACCCCGAGCCAACTGGCAGGCGCATAACATCGGCGGGTTCGGGTAGCGGACCCGGAAGCGGGGCCGGAGCGTCACCGGAGCGCCTTTTCGAACCAGAGATGGGCGTACGGGTTTTCGTTGAATGACGGGATCTCGCGATAGCCATGCCGGCGGTAGAGCACATGGGCCTCGCGCAGCGCCTTGTTGGTGTCGAGCCGGAGCCGGGGGAGCCCGCGCTGCCGCGCCAGCGCCTCGAGCCGCTGCAGGATCCGGGTCCCGACCCCGAGGCCCCGCACCGACGGCGCCACCCAGACCCGCTTGATCTCGCCCCAGTCCGCGTGACAGACCAACGAGCCAGTGCCCACCGGCTCGCCGTACAGCGTGGCGAGCACGAGGTAGCCCCGGGGCGGCCTGAAGTCGTCCTCTGTGACCAGAAGCGCCCGCGCGGGATCGAAGCCGCCCTCGAAGCGAGCGGCGAGCTCCCGGTAATACTGCTGCAGACAGGAGCGGGCGGCGGCGCTGTCAGGGTCCACCACCGCCAGCTGGACCGCGCTGCTCCGGAGAAGCCGCTCCACTGTCGCCATGGCGGCAAGAAGCTCGGCGCGCTGGGGTTCGGAAAGCGGCTCGAGAATCCTGGCGGCCGACTCGTCCGACAACCGGTTCAGGACCTCGACCTCCTTTCGCCCGGCGGCGGTGAGTCTCACCAACCGGACCCGGGCGTCCGCCCGTGATGCCGTGACACCGATCAGGCCTTCCCGCTCGAGCTGGCGGAGCAGGCGACTGGTGTAGCCGGAGTCGAGGCCCAGTCGGGCGCGAAGCTGCCTGACCTCGACGCCCTGGGGACCGATCTCGAACAGCAGGCGGCAAGCGCCGAGCGAGCGCTTGCGGCCGAGCTCGCGCTGCAGCGACCCCGGCAGCGGCGCCGGCGGTGGCCGCGAACCGGGAAACATCGGTGAGTCCCGGTCCCCGCCCCCGGGGAGGTCGAGCGTGGGCTCAGCTCAGCCGGTCCACGTCCTGCTCTTCCTCGTCGAAGGTCTGGGGGGCGCCGGGAGCGCGGCGAAGAATCCGCAGGAGTTCCCGCAGGCTCTCCTGGGTCTCGGGGGACGGCTGGAATCCTGCTCGATCCAGGTCCTTGTCGGGCGCGGACAGCAAGTGGTCCACGGCCTCGCGCAGAGCCGGGGACGTGAAGGCCGAATGGGAGAGGGCGGCCTGGACATGGGCTGCGGCGGACATGGCGACCTCCTCGTGGCTCGAGCGGTCGTCCAGCCACAGCGCCGGATTCGAGGGTTCCACTCGGGCTGAACGGCCACCCGCGCGACCGGCTCATCGAAGCCGGTGACAAGGAGTCTAATGAGGAGGGAGCCGGGGCGCTCGCGCCCGGCCCGGGCGAGGAATGGAGGCGGGGTCTCGTTCGCCCGGGAGGCCCCCGGAGGGGCCCCGGTTCCGCGCGCCTGATCCCTCTGCGGCGATCGCTTACCGCGCCGTCTCGATCCGCATGGCGTAGAACGACCGCCAGACAAACGTCACCGCGGCCGCGAAAAACGCGAGCGCCAAGACGTGGCTTACCGCCGGCCCCTGCTCGCCCGCCAGGTAGACCCCGAGCTCCACCGCCAGGAGTCCGAAGAGCGTGGTGAACTTGATCACCGGGTTCATCGCCACCGACGAGGTATCCTTGAAGGGGTCGCCCACCGTGTCGCCCACCACGGTCGCCGCGTGGAGGTCGGTCCCTTTCATCTTGAGCTCGGTCTCCACGATCTTCTTGGCGTTGTCCCAGGCTCCACCGCCGTTGGCCATGAAAATGGCCTGGAAGAGGCCGAACAGGGCGATCGAGATCAGATACCCGATGAAGAAGAACGGTTCGACGAAGGCAAAGGCCAGGGTCGCGAAGAAGACGCCGAGAAAGATGTTGAACATCCCCCGCTGGGCGTACTGGGTGCAGATCTCCACCACCTTGCGGCTGTCCTCCACCGAAGCCCGGGTGGTGCCCTCCAGCTTGATGTTCCGTTTGATGAACTCCACGGCCCGGTAGGCGCCGGTGGTGACGGCCTGGGTGGAGGCGCCGGTAAACCAGTAGATCACCGCTCCCCCGGTAATGAGGCCGAGCAGGAAGGGCGGATGCAGGATGGAGAGCTGCTCGATCCCCTGTTGCAGCCCGTGGGTGAGGGCCATGATGATCGAGAAGATCATCGTCGTCGCCCCCACCACGGCGGTGCCGATCAGCACCGGTTTGGCCGTGGCCTTGAAGGTGTTCCCCGCGCCGTCGTTCTCCTCCAGGAGGTCCTTGGCCTGGCCGAAGTTCACCTCGAAGCCGAAGTCCCGCTTGAGCTCCTCCTTGATGCCCGGGATCTGCTCGATGGTCGAAAGCTCGAAGACTGATTGAGCGTTGTCCGTGACCGGGCCGTAGCTGTCCACCGCGATGGTGACCGGGCCCATGCCGAGGAACCCAAAGGCGACGAGGCCGAAGGCGAAGATGGCGGGCGCGGTCATGACCCCGCCGAGCCCCATGGTGCTCACGAAGTAGGCCACGGTCATGAGCAGCATGATGGCGATGCCCAGCCAGTACGCCGAGTAGTTCCCCGCCACGAAACCGGAGAGGATGTTGAGCGATGCCCCGCCCTCGCGGGAGCTGGTCACCACTTCGCGCACGTGCCGGGAGGTGGTGGAGGTAAAGATCTTGACCAGCTCCGGGATGATGGCACCGGCCAGGGTGCCGCAGGTGATCACGGTGGAGAGCTGCCACCAGAGGTCGGGGTCGTTGTTGAGGTTCGGGATGGTGAGGTAGGAGACCAGGTAGGTGAGCCCCACCGAGACGAACGAGGTGAGCCACACCAGCTGGGTGAGCGGGGTCTCGAAGTGGAACTTGCCGCCGCCGCCATGCCGGGCCCTGGTGATCCCGTTGCTGAGCAGATACGAGAGCCCCGAGGCCAGGACCATCATGATGCGCATGAGGAAGATCCAGACCAGAAGCTGGGCCTGGATCGCCGGGTCGCGCACCGCGAGGACGATGAACGCGATGAGGGCCACCCCGGTGACGCCGTAGGTTTCGAAGCCGTCGGCCGTGGGACCCACCGAGTCACCGGCGTTGTCGCCGGTGCAGTCGGCGATCACCCCGGGGTTCCGCGCGTCGTCTTCCTTGATCTTGAAGACGACCTTCATCAAGTCGCTGCCGATATCGGCGATCTTGGTGAAGATGCCGCCCGCGATCCGGAGCGCCGCTGCGCCGAGGGACTCGCCGATGGCAAAGCCCAGGAAGCAGGCCCCCGCGACCTCCCGCGGAATGAAGAGCAGGATGGCGAGCATGAAGAGGAGCTCGACCGAGATCAGCATCATCCCCACACTCATCCCGGCGCGGAGCGGGATCTCGTAGACCGGGAAGGCGCGGCCGGTGAGGCTCGCGAACGCGGTCCGCGAGTTGGCGAGGGTGTTGATCCGGATCCCGAACCAGGCCACCCCGTAGCTCCCCGCCATTCCGATCAGGCTGAAGAGCAGAATGATGAGGATCTTGGGGACTCCGAGTCCGGTGAGGGCGAAGTACGCGACGATGACCGCACCGATGAAGGCGAAGAGCACCAGGAGAAACTTCCCCTGCTGGATGAGGTATGCCTTGCAGGTCTCGTAGATGAGAGCGGAGATCTCCGCCATCGCCCGATGCACCGGGAGCCGTTTCACAGCGCGGTAGGTGGCGAGACCGAAGAGCAGCCCCAGCACGCAGACCGCGAGCCCGGAGAGCAGGATCTGGTGACCGGTGAACCCGAGGAAATCGCCGGTGTCGAGATCTGGGAGCTGAAGGTTGACCTCGCCGCCGGGCCGGTGGCCCTCCTGGGCCGCGAGCGCCGGGGCGACCAGCGCCGCGACGAAGAGGGTGAGAAGCCCGGTGCGCACACCGCGCCAGATCGGCTGGAGCCGCTGCATCATTGACGAGTCTCCCTGCAAGTAGTGAACGAGATCCGCCAGCGCGCGGTGCGAGCGCCCCGCCCCCCCGCCCCGCCGGTCGCTGGCGGGCTCAGTACGCGCCCCGCACCTGGTGCCCCGGCTCCGCCAGGGAATGGAGTTCCGTGAGGAACCGCTTGGCCAGCCGGTCTGCCTCGCTCTCCCCTGGCTGGTTGGTCTCCACCGCCACCAGCGTGTAATGGCCGCCCTCGGGCCTGGCGCTCACCGCGATCTGCCCGATGCTCCCCGAGAACCGCCGCCGCCGCGGCGCTTCCTCGACCGGCGCCAGCCGGGAGCCGAAGAAGACTTTGGCCTGGGCCATGACGGCGTCAGGCGCGAGATGGGTACGGTGGAAGTACTTCACCGGTGACCCCCGCCCTTGCGGCCTTGCGGAATCGGGGCGCCCTGCCCACCCGGGGCCAGTCCCCGGATCCGGGGCGTCCCGGAACCCGGGCTACTTCTCCCCATACTCGTAGTACTCCACCCCCAGGTGGGTGATCTGCGGCTCGCCCATGAGCCAACGGAGGGTGTTCTTGAGCTTGGTCTGCTGGATGAAGAGGTCGTGTTCCGGATAGAGGCCCGGCGCGGTCTGCGGGCTCTTGAAATAGAAGGAGAGCCACTCCTGCACCCCGGCCAGGCCCGCCCGCTGGGCCAGATCGAAGAAAAGCGCAAGGTCGAGCACCAGCGGTGCTGCGAGGATCGAGTCGCGGCAGAGGAAGTCCACCTTGATCTGCATCGGGTAGCCGAGCCACCCGAAGATATCAATGTTGTCCCAGCCTTCCTTGTTGTCGCCGCGGGGCGGATAGTAGTTGATCCGGACCTTGTGGTAGATGTTGCCGTAGAGCTGGGGGTAGAGGTCGGGCTGGAGGATGTATTCGAGGACGCCGAGTTTCGATTCTTCCTTGGTCTTGAAGCTTTCGGGGTCATCGAGGACTTCGCCGTCGCGGTTGCCGAGGATGTTGGTGGAATACCAGCCGGCGACGCCGAGCATGCGGGCCTTGAGCATGGGGGCGATGACCGTCTTGACGAGGGTCTGGCCGGTCTTGAAGTCTTTGCCGCCGATGGGCACACCGCGGTCGTTGGCGAGCTTGACGAGGGC
>JBBIMQ010000117.1:0-1018 GCA_037444345.1 Gemmatimonadota bacterium
GATCCATGACGGCCTTGTCGGTCTCCACCTCGGCCAGCACGTCGCCGATCGCGACGGCGTCGCCTTCGCGCTTCTTCCACTCCACCAGGCGGCCCTCCTCCATCGTGGGGGAGAGGGCCTCCATCAGCACCTTGGTCGCCATGCGGTCGGATTCTCCGGTGATACCCCGTCTCGGGTGGTCGGCCGCCCGGCGAACGGTGCCCGCCGGGCGAGCGCTCGGGTGCGCCAGGTGCCGCCGCGGCCAGCGCGCCTCCCCTCGCTACTGCCCCTCGCGCTCGGGGCCAGGTTCCAGATACATCACCTGCTTCGCCGCCCGGACCACCCGCTCCGGGCTCACCTTCGCCGCCCGTTCCAGGTGTTTGTTGTACGGCATCGGGACATCGGCGCCCGTGACCCGCAGGATGGGCGCGTCCAGCTCGTCGAAGATGCCGCGCTGGAGCTCGTCCACCACCTGGGCGCCGACGCCGGCGAAGGGCCACCCCTCCTCGATCACGACCGCGCGATGAGTTCGGCTGACCGAGGCGAAAAGCGCGTTGCGATCCAGCGGCCGGATGGTTCGCAGATCGAGCACCTCGGCCTCGATTCCCTCCCCGGCCAGCGCCTCGGCGGCCTTGAGCGCCACGGCCACCGTCTTGCCATAACAGATCAGGGAGACGTGGTCGCCGGGCCGCTTGACATCCGCCGCGCCGATCGGGACCAGGTGCTCGCCCTCGGGGACCTCCCCCCGGACGTTGTAGAGCATCTCCCCTTCCATGAACACCACCGGATCGTCGTCGCGGATCGCGCTTTTCAGCAGTCCCTTGGCATCGGCCGGGGTCGCCGGCATGATCACCTTGAGCCCCGGCACGTTGGCATACATGCTCTCGAAGCACTGCGAGTGCTGGGCGGCGAGCTGGAGTGCCGCGCCGCAGGGGCCGCGGAAGACGATCGGCACCGCAATCTGGCCACCGGACATGTACCGCATCTTGGCTGCGGAATTGACGATCTGGTCCATCGCGAGGAGCGCGAAGTTCCAGGT
>JBBIMQ010000117.1:1030-8264 GCA_037444345.1 Gemmatimonadota bacterium
CGATGATGGGCCGGAGCCCCACCATGGCAGCCCCCACGCCAACCCCTGCGAACCCGAGCTCGGTGATCGGGGTATCCACGACCCGCAGCGGCCCGAACTCCTCGAGCAGTCCCCGACTTACCTTGTACGCCCCCTGATAGACCCCCACCTCCTCGCCCATGAGGAAGACGTTGGGGTCCCGCTGCATCTCCTCGCGCAGCGCCTGGTTGAGCGCGTCTCGGTAGGTCAGGGTCGGCACGGGGACTTTCGGCGGTGGTAGAAAGGGTCTCGGATACCGTCAGACCCGGGGGACGGACCGGCGGACCGCCGAGAGGGACCCCGGCGTAAGCCGCCCCTCGAGGCTCGGAGGCGGTTCACCCCTCGCCACGTGCCGGCGCGTAGACATCCGTCCACAGCTCCTCCGGTGCCGGATCGGGCGACTGGTCGGCGAAGTCCCAGGCCTCCTGCACCTCGGCCTTGACGGATTCGTCGAGCGCGCGAATGCCCTCGTCGTCTATCAGGCCGTCGGCCTTGAGCCGCTCGGACCAGAGCAGGATCGGGTCGCGGCGCCGGTGGGCCTCGACCTCTTCCTTGGTCCGGTAGTGACCGTGGATCGGGTCGGACATCGAATGCCCCACCAGGCGGTAGGTTCGGATCTCGAGCAGGGTGGGCGCGGAGGGCCGGCGGGCCCGGATCACAGCCCGCTCCATGGCGCCGATCACCTCCAGGAGGTCCTGGCCGTCCACGACTTCGCGCGTCATGTCGTAGCTCGCCGCCCGCTCGGCGATGTTCCAGGTGGCAGTGGCGCGCTCGACCGCCGTGCCCATGCCGTAGCGATTGTTCTCGCAGATGAAGATGCAGGGCAGCTTCCAGATGCTCGCCATGTTGAGCGCTTCGTGGAAGGCGCCGTTGTTCACCGCGGCCTCGCCGAAGTAGCAGGCCACCACCTGGTCGCCCTCCCGGTACTTGATCGCGAACCCCACCCCGGTGGCGAGCGGGATATGCCCGCCCACGATCCCGTGGCCGCCGAGGAACCGGAGCCCTGCATCGAAGAGATGCATCGAGCCGCCCTTCCCCCGGGAGCAGCCGGTGGCCTTGCCGAAGAGCTCGGCCATCACGGCACGGGCCGGGATGCCGCGGGCCAGCGCGTGGCCGTGCTCCCGGTAGGAAGTGATCACGTAATCGTCGGGCCGGAGCAGCGAAAGGGTCCCGACGGCCACCGCCTCCTGTCCGATGTACAGATGGCAGAACCCGCCGATCTTGCCGAGACTGTACGCCTCGCCCGCCTTCTCCTCGAAGCGGCGGATGAGGAGCATCTGCCGCAGAAACTCGCGGTAGCGCTCGGCGGTGCGCTGGGCCGGCTTCTTGGGCTTCTGGGTTGCCGTCGTCACGCGCCACCTCCCCCGACCCCGGCTTGACGCGCCTGATCCCAGGCGTGGTAGGACGACCGCGTGAGCGGGCTCGCCTGGACGTGGGTGAACCCGAGCGCCCGCCCGATCGCCGCCAGCTCCGCGAACTCCTCCGGGGTGTAGTAGCGGGCGACCGGCAGGTGAGACGCCGAGGGGCGGAGATATTGTCCCAGGGTCAGGATGTTGACGTCGCTCCGGCGGAGATCCCGCATGCAGGTCAGAACCTCGTCCCACTCCTCGCCCATGCCCAGAATGATGCCGGACTTGGTCAGCCCGGCCGGGGCCAGGCGGCGAGCCGTCGCGAGCAGGCGAAGGGCGCGATCGTAGCGGCCGCCGGGCCGGGCCAGGCGGTAGAGCCGCTCGCAGGTCTCGAGGTTGTGGTTCAGGATGTCGGGCTCCGCCGCGAGCACGGTCGCGAGGGCCGGCTCGGAACCCTTGAAGTCGGGAATCAGCACCTCGACCGAAGTGCCGGGGAGCCGCCGCCGGATTTCTCGGATGCAGGCCGCGAACGCCTCGGCCCCACCGTCAGGGAGATCGTCGCGGTCCACCGAGGTGATGACCACATGCGCCAGCCCCATCGCCGCCACGGCTTCGGCGAGCCGGACCGGTTCCTCAGGGTCATAGGGGACCGGGGTGCCATGGCTCACGGCACAGTAGGCGCAGTTCCGGGTGCACACGTCGCCCAGGATCATGAACGTGGCGGCCTGGTGCTCCCAGCACTCCCCGATGTTGGGGCAGCGCGCCTCCTCGCAGACGGTGTGCAGGCCGTGCTCCCTGAGGAGAGCCCGGATCCGGAAGTAGTTGGCACCGCCGGGGGCCTTCACCTTGAGCCAGGAAGGCTTGCGATGAGCCGCGGGTGGGGCCAGCGGGCCAGGGTCGGCCGCGGAAGAGCCACGGGTGAGCTGAACGAGGGACGTCGCCATCGAGATCTCCAGGGCCGGCCAGCTGCCGCCTCGAAAGTAAGGAGGGACCCCGGTCCAGACCATGGGGGAGGGGGGCGAATTCAACCATTCGGTTGAAAGAAGTAGCCCTCGTTCCACGACAGAGCGAGGCCCAGGGGATCCGGGGCCTCGCCCCCTGGGCCCGGGAACCCTGACACGTCCTCCCACCGGCCGCGCTCGCCAACCAAGACCCTGACGTCCGGGCGCACGGCGCCGGTGGCCCACCGCCGCCCGCGTTGGCCGACTTCCCCCTGGGGGCGGAGCGAACGAACTTGCGGTTCAGGAGGCCTGGCTGCACGCCAGGCCCACGCGCTGGGCGTCGCGCCTGGCTGCCCCTGAGGCGGGGCGCTCTTCCTGGGTGAAGCCTCGGGTCGTGGCGAACTCGTCGAAGCTCTGGACCTTGAGCTCGATGCTGGTGTTCCCGTTTGCGTCCGGCCGGGCCCGGGCCTCGATGAGGTCCACGGTTCTCCGGTACAGGCCGCTGGACACCTGGCTGGTACTGTCCACCCGCTGGGCCCTGATCCAGCGGCTGCCCGCGTCGTACTGGCTCCGACCGAAGCCCAGCTTCCGGAGCTCGTCCTGGAGGCAGCGGTACACATCGTCGGGGGCACGGGGCGAGGTGCTTGCGTAGGCGGCATACAGCGTCCGGGCGCACCCGGCGGCGAGCAGCAGGACCAGCAACCGGTACGGAAGGCGCATCGGGGATCCTTGGAAACGTGGTTGAGACGGCAAATCTATCGCGGCGCCGCCGCTTCTGGCGACCCAAAACGGTGCGGCGGCCCCCGCTGAGGGAGGGCCGCCGCCGGACTCGGAGCCGCGATGGGAACGATCAGTAGAACAGCATCATCCCGAAGGCGCCGGTGAACGCCTTGTTCTTGTCAACGCCGCTCGGGGCTTCCTTGTCCTTGGTCCACTGGTAGTCGCCTTCGAAGACCAGCTTCAGGCTCTTGGTCGCCTGATAGTAGACGCCGCCCGAGATGAGGGCGTTCTCGGTCTTGAAGTCGGGTTCGTCATCGGCATTCTTGAGCCAGCTCACGCCGAAGCTGCCGGCGAAGGTCGCCTTGCTGTTGGCGGGGGTGACGGTGAGCTGGCCGTAGAATCCGTAGGAATCGCGGAGCTCGTCCGTGCCGTCGCCGTCGAAGTCGCCGCTCGTGGCCAGGCCGCCGAACATCAGGGTCGTGCCCAGTCCCTTGCCATAGTAGCCGGAGCCGTGCACCGAGAACTGGCTGGCCTTGTAGGTGATGCCGCCCGCGACGCCAACCGCCGCCTTGCTCTCGTCGTTGGCCACGTCCTTGCCGGTCTGAGCGGTTCCGCTCGCGAAGACGAGCACGTTCCCGCTCTTGTAGCTCGCCTCGGCCTCCACCCGCGGCACCTCGAGCCGGGTATACTGGCCGAACGTGCTGGGCTCGAAGAGACCGATCGAGATGGAGCCGGGCCGGCCGGCCGGCGAGGTGTAGGTGAACTGGGGCACGAAGTTCGGGTAGATGTAGCCGAACCCGATCCGGCCCAGCGTGGTGCCGCGGGGCGCGATCCCGGTCCCGCCGACTCCGAAGAGGGTCTGGTCGTTCAGGATGTTCTGCCGCTGGAAGACCCCCAGCTCGCGCCCGGCGAGGATGGACCCCCAGCTCCCGCCCACGGTCAGGTACACCTGGCGCATGTCAATCGAGGCACCCGAGAACTCGGCGCCGAAGCAGTCGTGGGCGTTGCCGCCGCACTGGACCTGGGGCGCGAAGCCGAAGTGCACCATGAGGTCGGTATTGCCTTCCTTGCCTCTCGCCTCGAAGGTGGCGAACGACGGGAGGAGCCCCGTGCCGTAGAAAAGGCCCTTCGCCTCGCCCGCGCCCACGATCCCGCCCGGCGTGACCGTGTTGCCGTCCCCGGACTGGCTCTGGTACATCCCGAAGATGTTGACGTTGCCGGCGAACGCGAACGTCCAGCCGTTGGACATCTGCATGGTGAGTCCCTGCGCCTGGACCCCGGAGGCCATCCCGAGCGCCAGCGCAGCGCACAACAGAGAGGAACGCTTCATCGGTGCTTCTCCTGACTAGAAGAGGACTGAAAACCCGCACGCTTCCAGAACACCTTCCTGCCTGCACCTGTCCTGCGTTGCTAGTCTCTCCGAACCGAGCTTGGTGTGTTTCTCAGCGCCCGCTCCCGGGCGATCGCCTGAGACTGTTGTTCACCTCCCAGAGGGCATACCAGATGGGTACGGAACGGTGGTTCTCCCACCAGTAGAAATCTTCGATCCGCGCCCCGTAGACATTGGGGCTGTAGGGGAACCGAAGCCCGCCACGCACCACGCTGTCCATGGCCTGCACCAGGCGGGCGGAGTCCTCGATGCCGGCGCTGGCAGCCTGGGCGAGAGCACTGCCGGCCAGAAACCCGGCCAGATACGCCTCACGGGCGTCCGGCTGGAACCGCCTCCAGGCCCGGCCATCGGCGGAAAGCCAGGCGGGATCGGGCTCCTGGCGGGGCGAAACAAAGATACCAATCCCCGCGATGACCGCAACCCAAGCCCTCCGAATCGCCATGACCCAGCTCGGATAAATATTCTGGCCTGATCGGTCGAGCGCAACCCTATGTTTTCCTTGGGGTTACCAGCAACTCCGGACCCCGGCGACCCGGCTCGACCCGGAACCGGATCCACATGCCCGAGAGTCCGTGCCCCGGCACCCCGCAGAAGATGCGGTACGCGCCCGCCGGTGCGGCCCGGAACCGCACGAGGTCGCGCGCATAATAGCCCAGCCCCTCGCTCACCTTGGTGGTGTAGGCCCGCGGGATGGCCGGAGTCTCGGCCATGTTGGGCATCGGATCCTGGTCGGCGATGACGATCGCGCTGTGCGGGGTGCCGTCCTCGTTGACGAAATCGAACACCACGCTCGCGCTCTCGGGGACCACCAGCGTGAGCTCGCCGTCCACGAACCCGTTGAAGTTGAACGGGCTCTTCACCTGGCCGGTGAGCCCGGCGATGAGCTTGAAGCGGACCGTCCGGCTTGCCGAGTCGAACGAGAGCCAGGACGGATCGATCCGCCCCGCCGCGGCTTGCTGCTCATGTCTGTGGTCCTGGGCGGAAAGCCGCCCTGAGCCGGGCACGAGAACGGCCAGAATGAGCCAACCGGCGACACCCGCTTGCCTGGCGGGACCCCAGGAGACAACTGGCATCGGCGGAACCTGGTCAGAAAGAAAGTTGCCGGGAAAGGTAATACGGCGGCAGGCCCGGGACGGACCAGCGGGGGGACGGAGGACTGCTCCTCCATCCCCCCGGGTGATCCGTCTCAGGCGCTCGGGGTCGTCAGCGTGCCGCGAACGGCTTGGGCAGGCCGAAGACGAAGACCGCGTCTCCCAGCGGGTAGTTGAGCTGGAAGTTCCCGCCGCAGGCCACGGCGATGAACTGCTCGCCCTTGTGCATGAAGCTCATGGGGGCGCTGTTGCAGCCGGCGCCGCCGTTGAATTGCCAGAGCAGCTTCCCGGTCCGGGAGTCGTAGGCGTTGAAGTTGCCGTTCCCCTCACCGGTGAAGGTGAGCCCGCCGGCCGTGGCCAGCGCTCCGCCCATCATGGGCTGCGCCACCTTGTTCTGCCAGGCGATCTTCCCGGTCGCCAGGTTGATCGCGGTGTAGGTGCCCCACTGCTCTTCACCCGGGATGGCCACGAACGCCGAGCCGAGCCAGAGGCGGCCCTTTTCCCAGGGGGCGCTGTGGGTGATGTAGTGCATCGGCTGGTGGAGGCCGGTCACGAAGGCGTAGCCCAGCCGCGGGTCCACCGCGATGGGGGACCACTCCGACCCGCCGTTGGCGCCGGGGAGCATGCGGGTGCCTTCCGGCGTCGGCAGCGCGAACATGTTCTCCTGCGGGGTGAAGTTCTCGCTCTTCCGCACCAGCTTGCCGGTCGCGGCGTCCAGGATGTACACCCAGGCGGTCTTGCCGGCGTGCACCACCACCTTCCGGCCGCCCACCGTGGTGACCACCGGCGGCGAGACGGCGTCCAGGTCCCAGACGTCGTGCGGCACGGTCTGGTAGTACCACTTGGTCTTGCCGGTCTTGGCGTCAATGGCCACCACAGCGTCGGTGTAGAGGTTGTCGCCGGGCCGGACCGAGCCGTCGAGGTCGGGGGAGGGATTGCCCACCGCCACGTAGATGAGCCCGAGCGCCTTGTCGTAGGCCGGGGTCATCCAGACGCCGCCGCCGCCCTTCTGCCAGGCGTCGGCGTACTGGGCGCTGTCGGCCTTCTCCTTGGCGATGTCCCGGTTGAGGTTGTTCCCCTCCGGTGTGGTCGGGGTCCAGGTACCCCACCAGCCATTGGGGGCGGCCTCGTCGAAGGTCGGATCGCCCCTCGGGGCGGGGATCGAGTACCAGCGCCATACGATCTCGCCGGTGGCGGCGTTGTAGGCGGTCACGTGGCCCCGGATGCCGTACTCGCCACCCGAGACCCCGACGATCACCATGTCGTCCACCACGAGCGGCGCGTGGGTGATGCTGTAGCCGTAGGAGGGATCCGCGACCTCGACGTCCCACACCACGTCCCCCGTCTTCCGGTCCAGGGCGATGAGGCGGGCATCGAGCGTCCCCATGTACACATGCGGACCGTGCAGGGCCACGCCCCGGTTGTTGGGGCCGCAGCAATAGATCGTGGTGCCGAGCTTGTGCTCGTAACGCCAGACCTGCTTGCCGGTGTCGAGGTCGTAGGCGATCAGGGTGTTGTACGGCGTGGTCACGTACATCATGCCGTCCACCACGATGGGGGTGTTCTCGAAGGACCCGAGCCGGCTGATCCCGGTCTGGAAGACCATCCGGGGCACCAGGTTCTTCACATTCGTGGTGTTGATCTCGGTGAACGAGGAATAAATATAATTAAAGTCATTGCCGCCGTAGGTGGTCCAGTTCCCGCTCGCCTGGGCGGACAGACTCG
>JBBIMQ010000118.1:0-8244 GCA_037444345.1 Gemmatimonadota bacterium
AGGTCATCAGGATCACCGGGATGTCGAAGCCCTCGGCACGCAGCGCGTCGAGCATCGCGCCCCGGATCCGAGGTGCGGCAAAGGTCGAGAAGGCGAGACCGCGCGACGGATCGAAGCGATCAATCGCCTGCAAGAGACCGAGCGACCCCGCGCTCACCAGCTCGTCCACCTCCACGAAAGGCGGCAGCCGGCGCGACAGATGGTAGGCCAGGCGGCGAACCAGAGGGAGATGCTGGCGCACCAGGGCGTCGCGGGCGGCGCCGTCGCACCGGTCACGAGCCCGAGTCCATAGATCCGCACCATGCGTCATGTCATCTCTCCGAGTACGAGGGCCGGCCTCAAACGCTGGCTGCCTTTCGGGCCAGGCTTGTGCCGCGCCGGGGTGCTCGGCGGGATGCGGCTAATAGCTTGGGGGGAAACGGGTTGGCTCACCCCGATGGGGCGGGCCCGGGGGCAGGGGCCTGAGATGATTCTTCCCGGCCTGGGACAGAATTCCCCAAGACCGGGCGGTCAGGAGTCGGGCGGCAGGTGCTCCACCTGCCCGGCCTCCACGTAACTCTTGAGCTTGCGGTAGAGGGTCCGGCGATCGATGCCCAGCAACTCGGCGGCGCGGCTCTGGTTGCCGCGGGTCTTGTCCAGAACCTTGAGGATGTATTCGCGCTCCAACCGCTCGAGCGACCAGCTCTCCTCCGCCGCGGTTTCCAGCAGGGTGTGCTGGGCGGCCGGGCTGGCCCCCAACGGGAGGCTCGCAGGAACTACCTTGGCCCCTGCATACATGATCAGCGAGCGCTGGACAAAGTTCTCCAGCTCGCGCACGTTGCCGGGCCAGTCGTAGTCCATCATCCGGCGGAGCAGGTCGGACGGAATCTCGGGCGGATCCAGCCCGTTTTCCTGCGCGAAGCGACTGACGAAGTGCGCCACCAAGAGCGGGATGTCATGCTTCCGTTCGCGGAGCGGTGGTACGGTGATCGGGAAGACGTTGAGCCGGTAGTAGAGGTCCTCGCGAAATCGGCCCGCGGCGACCTCCTGGGCCAGATCCACGTTGGTGGCGGCGACCAGCCGGAACGTCACCACCATGGACTCGCTGCTGCCGATCCGGGTGACCTTCCGCTCCTGCAGCACCCGGAGCAGCTTGACCTGGCTGGCCGGAGGAATCGTGCTCACCTCGTCGAGAAAGAGCGTCCCGTCGCCCGCGGCCTCGATCAGGCCCCGGCGCGACTCGTGCGCCCCCGTGAACGCGCCCTTCTCGTGGCCGAAGAGCTCCGATTCGAGAAGGGTTTCGGGTAGCGCCGCGCAGTGCACCGGGACGAAGGGTTTGCGCGCCCGGTCCGACATGGCGTGAATCGCCTGCGCCACCACCTCCTTGCCGGTTCCGGTTTCTCCCGTGAGCAACACGCTCGCCCGGGTGGGCGCCACCCGCGCGATGAGGTCGGTGAGGCGCCGCATGGCGGGCGAGCGGCCGATCAGCAGGCCCCCCGGCACGGCCGGCACCCGCGACCGCAGGTTGGCGAGTTCCCGCCGCCGATCCCGCTCCTCCAGGGCCCGTTCCAGGGTGAGCCGGAGCTCCTGCAAGTGCACCGGTTTCCTCAGGTAATCGAAGGCCCCCAGCTTCATCGCTTCCACCGCGCTGTCCACCGTGGTCTCTCCCGTGACCACGATGAACTGGGCGTCGGTTTGCAGGGCCGGACCCGCCGCGAGCAGCTCCATCCCTCCAATGCCGGGGAGCTGAAGATCGCACAAGACGATGTCGAAGAGTTCCGCCTCGAGCGCCTTGAGGGCAGCCTCGCCGGTTCCGGCCACCGTCACCTTGAAGTCGAGCGAGGTCAGGGCCCGCTCCATGACGCGGCTGGTCATCTCCTCGTCCTCCACCAAGAGGACATACCCCCGCTGCGGGGCCGGTTCGGGAGGATCGCGAGGCTTGGCGGGGTCGCGGAACATCGTCAGGCAGGCGGCCCGGGCGCGGCACCGGGGGGCGGCGCGTCCAGGACTTCGCGGACCCGCCGGGCCAGCGTGAGGGCGCTGAACGGCTTCTGGATCAGCATGGCAGGCGTGTCCTGGAGCCCGTAGCCGAGCCACTCGGTGCCGGTGTAGCCCGAGAGGTACAGCACGCGGAGCCCGGGCCGCCGGGACAGGGCCCGGCGAACCAGCTCGGGGCCGGTCATCTCGGGCATCACCACGTCCGTGAGCAGGAGATGGATCTCCCCTGGGTGCTCCTCGAGCCGGAGCAAGCCGTCGCGCCCGTGCCGGGCCTCGAGCAGCGTGTACCCCAGCCGCTCCAGCATACGGCGGACCAGCCGCCTCAGCTCCGGTTCGTCTTCCACGAGGAGGATCGTCTCGGTGCCGCGGAGCGAAGCCGCCTCGGGTTGCGCCGGCGGCCGGGCTTCGTCCCCTTCCACCAAGGGGAAGTAAATCCGGATCGTGGTGCCGGCGTCAACCTCGCTCTCGACCTGGATCGCGCCACCGTTCTGCCGTACGATTCCATAGACCGCATCGAGGCCGAGCCCGGTGCCCCGGCCCGGTTCCTTGGTGGTGAAGAAGGGCTCGAAGAGACGAGCCCGGGTTTCCGGCGTCATGCCGGTCCCGGTGTCGGTGACCGCGAGCATCACGTAGGGGCCGGGCCGCAGGTGTGGAAAGGCGGTGAGGGCGTTGGCCTCGAGCGCCACATTCGCCGTCTCGATAGTGACGCTACCGCCGCGCGGCATCGCGTCCCGCGAGTTCACCACCAGGTTCATCAGCACCTGAGTCACCTGGCCCGGGTCGGCACGGATCCGGGCCAGCTCGGCGCCAGGAAGGATCGCGAACTCGATGTCCTCGCCCAGAAGCCGCCGCAGCATGCGTTCGGTGTCGTGAACCACCTGGTTCAGGTCCACCACCGCTGGCTGGGTGATCTGGCGGCGGCTGAAGGCGAGCAGTTGGGCGGTGAGGCCCGCCGCTCGGTCCGCCGCTCGCGAGATCTGCTCGACATCCTGCCGGTGAGGATCATCCGGGGGCAGCTCCGCGAGCAGAACATCGGCGTACCCCGTGATGGCCGTGAGCAGGTTGTTGAAATCATGGGCGACACCGCTCGCCAGCCGGCCGACCGCCTCCAGCTTCTGGGCCTGGCGGAACTGCTCCTCCAGCCGGTAGTGATCGGTGAGGTCGGTCACCAGGCACAGGGCCCCCTCGAACTGGCCCCCGTCGTCGAGCACGGCGCTGCTCGAGACCAGCGCCGGAAGCTCGCGTCCGTCGCGGCAGCGGAAGATCAACTCGCGCTGTTCCCGCTTTCCCTGCAGGATCAGATCGAGATGGGCCCGGGCGTCCTCCCGCGATCGCGGAGCTACCTGCTCCAAAAGCGGTTGGCCGAGGATCTCCTCCGGCCGAACGCCCAGCACTTCCGCCATCCGCCGGTTGAGGTAATCCACCCGGAGCTCGGCGTCGAGGCTGCAGATGCCCTCGTACGCGATCTCGAGCAGGCGCCGGTAGCGGCGCCCCTCCGGACCCTCCGGGTCGGAGTCAGGGGGGATTGGCGCGTCGTCCTTACGCGGCTCGGTCATGGTACCAGGCGGGCTCGGCCCGCGTTTCCGGCGGGGATCGGAAGGTGCCCTCGCCACCGCGGCGCGTGTGGCGGGGGCGACCCCGGGCCCCGCTGTTCATGATACTCCTGGGGCGATGTCAGGCAAGATCGGGGAGAAAGCGGCGGCCCCCCGCCTTCCGCCACCCCCGCAACTCTAGCGGATGACCCTGGTCGGCAGCGGCTCCATCCGCGCCCACTCGAGGAGCAGGCGGAGCGGCGTGGGCGAGCCCGGCTCCGCAGGGCGCTCGATGAGTCCGCCCAGCCGGCTGCGCAACCGATCGAACGTGAGCCCGGCGGCTGGATCCTGGAAGCGTAGGCCCTGGTCGCCCGCCTGGTAGCGACCCTGCTGGGCAAGGAGGAAGGCGTACCAGGTCTCCAGTGCGTCGAGCAGGGAGTCCGTCCGCGCGGCGGGAACCCGGCCCTCCGCCGCCAGTGCTCCGGCACGCCAGAGCGCGAGGTCTCCCCGGGTCCAGGCGTACCGGGCGAGATAGGACGCGGTATCGCGGTAGGCTTGCTCCAGACGGTGCTGGGCCTGGCGATAGCGCTGGACCGCCGCCCGGTAGCCGAGCACGGCGGCTCGGGCGCGGTCCAGCGAATCGCGCTCCCCCAGCCGAGCGAGCCGGGGCACCGCCGCCTCGCCCAGCGAGCCGGAACTGTCCCGGAATTCGAGACCCAGCCTGGTGGCGGCGGCACGGTAACGCTCGGCCAGCGCGGTCGGGGACCGCAGCGGGGCGGGGACGCTGCTCATGTCAATGCGCGCGACTGACTCGGCCGGCGCTCGGGCGCCGAGCGAGAGGCCCAGCTCGCGCACCGAGGCCTGCCGGTCGGGTGGCTCGGGGGACACGCGGGCCAGCCCCGCCACGATCACGAGACCCGCCGCGACCGCCACCGCGCTGCGCACGTGCCGGGGCCAGGTGGGGCGGCGCCGGCGCTCCTCGAGTTCCCGGCCGCTGCGGGTCCGGATCTGCAGCACCTGGGGCACGCCGGCCACCGGGACCGGTTCGATCGGGGGCAACGACGTTTCGGAGAAGGGGAGCTCGATGGGCTCTTGCGCCCGGCTTGCCACGGCCGGGTAGTCGGGATGGGCGATCAGCGGCCGCCAGCCCAGGGCGCCATCGAACACCTCGGCGTCGGACGTGACAACACCGCTCTGGAGGCCGAGAGCCAGCTCGTCAACCGAGCGGTACACCGCCTCTTCGCCGGATCGAAGTCGTACCCGAAACATGGCGCCTAAAGCTACCCGTGGCCGCTCGCCTGGTCGAGCCGCCGGCCTTTTCTTGACCCCGTCCGACGCAAGGCTCGGGCCTGCCAGTCCGGGCCCGCGGCCTGGCGGAGAACCGAGGGGGGCGCGACCTTCCGGGCCCCCCGGGGGCCTCACGTAAAGTATCACGTGAGGCTGCGGGCGCCCGGGTTCCTGTTCCGAGAACGCTACCCGGGAGATCGTGCGTTCAGCGCCGCCCGGAGACCCCGGCGCCTCGCCTTCCACCGGAGCCCGATGCCATGACCGAACTGTCCCGCCGCGAATTCCTCGGGCTTGCTGCCCTGGGAGCCGCTGCCTTCGGCGGCGCCTCCCCCGCCGCCGGCGCTCGGGAACCTCGACCTGCGGCACCGCGCCCGAGGCCTCAGGCACCTCCCGCGCCGTTCGAGCTCGAGGAGGTGACCCTCACGGAACTCCAGGACGGCCTCCGCAGCGGCCGCTGGAGCTCCCGCGACCTCGTCGTCGCCTATCTCGGTCGAATCGCCGCACTCGACCGCGAAGAGCCGGCGCTCCGCCACGTGCTGGAGACCAACCCGGACGCGCTCGCGCTGGCCGAGGTGCTGGACCGGGAGCGCCGTGCGGGTCGGGACCGAGGGCCGCTTCACGGCATCCCGGTGCTGGTCAAGGACAATATTGACACCGCCGACCAGATGACCACGACCGCGGGGTCGCTCGCGCTCGAGGGATCGCGGGCACCCCGCGATGCCTTCGTGGTGGAGCGGCTGCGGGCCGCCGGGGCCGTGATCCTGGCCAAGACCAACCTGAGCGAGTGGGCCAACTTCCGTTCTCCCCGCTCCTCGAGCGGATGGAGCAGCCGGGGCGGACAGGGCCGGAACCCCTATGCGTTGGACCGAAACCCCTGCGGCTCGAGTTCGGGCTCGGCGGCCGGCGTTTCCGCCAATTACGCCCCCGTCGCGGTCGGCACCGAGACCGACGGATCCATCACCTGTCCCGCCGCCGCCAACGGTATCGTCGGGCTCAAGCCCACCCTCGGCCTCGTCAGCCGCGCGGGAATCATCCCCATCGCTCACAGCCAGGATACCGCCGGCCCCATGGCCCGCACCGTCACGGATGCCGCCATTCTCCTCGGCGTGCTGGCAGGCCCGGACCCTCGCGATCCGGCCACCCGGGCGGCGGCGACTCGCGTCCCCCCCGACTACACCAGGTTTCTCCAGGCCGGCAGCCCCGCGGGCATCCGGCTCGGCGTGGCCCGGCGCCGGTTCTTCGGCTACCACGACGGCACCGACCGGCTGATCGAGGCTGCCATCGGGGTGCTCCGGGACCTGGGGGCCACGGTCATTGACCCCGCCGACCTTCCCCACGCCGGCGAGTACGACGACGCCGAGTTCGAGGTGCTGCTCTACGAGTTCAAGACCGACCTCGAAGCCTATCTCGCTTCCCGCGGCCCTGAGGTGCCGGTCAAGACCCTCGGGGATGTCATCGAATTCAATCGGCGGCACCGGGACCGGGTGATGCCGTACTTCGGGCAGGAGATCATGCTGCAGGCGGTGTCCAAGGGGCCTCTGACCTCACCCGAGTACCGGCGTGCGCTGGCTACCTGTCGCCGACTTTCTCGCACCCTGGGGATCGATGCGGGTCTGGCGCGGCACCGACTCGATGCGTTCCTCGCGCCCACGGGAAACCCGGCCTGGCCGACGGACCTGGTCAACGGCGACCATTTCACCGGCTCGGCAACCACACCGGCGGCGGTGGCTGGGTATCCTCATATCACGGTGCCGGCCGGGTTCGTCTTCGGCCTGCCGGTGGGAATCTCGTTCTTCGGGCCCGCCTGGAGCGAGCCGCGCTTGCTCCGGATCGCGTACGCCTACGAGCAGGCGACCCGGCACCGCCGGCCTCCGCAGTTCCTTCCCACCATCCGGCTGGACGCGTGACGCGGCGGGGGAGTCTGGGTTTCCGGCAGGCCGCGCGACCGCCGCCGCGGAAGGCGAGGATATCACACCTCGAGCCTCTGACCCACGGGCGACCGGCCGCAAGCCGGTGTCACCTGGCGTACCGGGTGCCGGGCCAGGGGGCCAGCGGCCTGGCTCCGCGATGCGGGGTGGCGCTAGATTATCGTCCACCAGCGAACCAACCGCTTTCCGCCAAGGACATCGGATGCCTGTGACCCTCGATCCGGCCCGCCTGAGTGACCCCGCCTTGCGGCCGGTGGCGGACCTGGTGCTCGAGGGCCGGAGGCTCGAGCCCGCCCACGCGCGGGTCCTGTTCGAGACTGCCGACCTGCTGGGCCTCGGGCTCCTCGCCGATTTCGCGAATCAGCGACGGAATGGCGACCGAGTCTTCTTCGCGGCCAATCAGCACATCAATCCCACCAACGTTTGCGTGCTCCGGCACACCTGCGTGTTCTGCTCCTTCGCTCGAACGCCGAAGGAGGCGGGCGCCTACACCCGGTCGCTGGAGGAGGTGTTCGAGGAGGCGGAGCAGGCGCGGGGCATGCCGACCCGCGAGTTTCACATCGTGGGCGGGCTGCATCCCACGCTGCGGCTGCGGTACTACACCGACCTGATTCGCGGGCTCAAGGAGCGCCATCCTGGCGTGCACATCAAGGCGCTCACCGCGGTGGAGATTGCCCACCTGGCCCGGATCGAGAAGATCTCGAGCCGCGAGGTGCTCCTCGCGCTCCGCGAGGCTGGCCTCACCAGCCTGCCCGGGGGGGGAGCCGAGGTGTTCAGTCCGGCGGTGCGGGCGACCATCGCCGAGCGCAAGCTCACCGGCGCGGAGTGGCTCCGGGTGCATCGCGAGGCGCACGAGCTGGGGATTCCCAGCAACTGTACCATGCTCTACGGCCACGTGGAGACGGTGGACGACCGGATCGAGCACCTGAGTGCCTTGCGGGGCCTTCAGGACGAGACCGGGGGCTTCCTCACCTACATCCCGCTGGCCTATCACCCGGATCACAACGTGCTGGGCGAGCAGCTGGGGCGGGTGGGCACGGCGACCACGGGCTACGACGATCTCAAGAACATTGCCGTGGGCCGGCTCTTCCTCGACAACATCCCCCACGTCAAGACCCACTGGCCGATGGTGACGCCCTTCCTCTCCCAGATCGCCCTGGCCTTCGGGTGCGACGACGTGGAGGGCACGGTGGTCTACGAGCGGATCTACCACGATGCCGGGGCCCGCACCGCGATGCATCTGCCGTATCGCGACCTGGTCCGGCTCATCCGCGGCGCGGGACGCCGGCCGGTGGAGCGCGACAGTCTCTACCGGGCCGTTCGGGAGGACTTCGACGACCTGCCCCCCGAGCCGGCGCTGGGCGCTGGCGCCGCCGCGCCCACGGTCAGGAAGTCGTGCACCTTGCGAATGGCGCCCGTAATCTTCGCTGCTGCCACTGCCCAGCCAACTCGCCAGCCAGTGACACTGTAAGTCTTAGACATGCCATTGACGATAACGGTGCGCTCGCGCATACCGTCCA
>JBBIMQ010000119.1:0-8233 GCA_037444345.1 Gemmatimonadota bacterium
GGCGACGAGGAAGCCCAGCTCTACGACGCCGACTACGTGCGGGCGCTGGAGTACGGCATGCCTCCCACGGGCGGGGTGGGACTGGGGATTGACCGGCTGGTGATGGTGCTGGCCGACCGCCCCTCGATCCGGGACGTCATTCTCTTTCCGCTGATGCGGCCGGAGGCGTGAGATGCGGCGCGAGACCGGAGGGGAGCCGCGCGGGCCAGGGCTCGCCGAGCTGCTCCGCTGGCCCACGGCGCTCGAGCGGCAGATCGCGCTCCGCTATCTGCGAAGCCGCCGCTCGACCCGCCGGTTCTCGCTCAACACCTTCATCGCGGTGGGTGGGGTCGCCGTGGGGGTCCTGGCGCTCATCGTGGTGCTGGGCGTGATGAACGGGCTGCGAAACGACCTCCGTGACCGGATCCTGGTGGCCAACCCGCACCTCCGCATCCTCACGTTCGGGAGCGGGCTCCGGCTGGATGACTGGCGGCGGGTGAGGGAGGAGGTGGAGCGGGAGCCCGGCGTGCTGGCCGTGGCGCCGGAGGTGATCAGCCAGAGCATGATCAGCACCGGGGCGGACTATGCCGAAGGGGTGATGGTGCTGGGGTTCGACCCCGACACCGGGAGCATGGCGGTCACCTCGCTGCCTCGCGCCATGACCCGGGGCGACCTTTCCTTCCGGCCCACCCGTCCCGACGTGGACGGGGGTCTGGTCCTCGGCTACCGCCTGGCCGAGCGGCTCACCGTCTATCCCGGCGACGTGGTGACCCTGGTGCCGCCCAAGGCCGGGCCGGTCAATCCGGCTCTCGGGGTTGCGGTACCGCGCTACTGGCGGTTCGAGGTGACCGGCCTCTTCGACACCGGCATGTTCCAGTATGATAACCAGTTCGTGGTCATGTCCCGGGAGCTGGCCCAGCGCTTCACCGGCCTGGGAGACGCCGTCTCGGGGCTCGAGGTCCGGGTCGCCGATCCCTGGCAGGCGCCGGAGATCGGGCGGAGGATCGCCGAGCGGCTGGGGTTCCCCTACCGGTCGCTGGACTGGCAGGAGCAGAATCGGACGCTCTTCAGCGCCCTGCAGCTCGAAAAGCTGGCGATGGGGCTCATTATCTTTTTCATCATGGTGGTGGCGGCCTTCAACATCGTGGGGACGCTCACCATGGTGGTGGCGGACAAGACCCGGGAAATCGGCATTCTCCAGGCGATGGGTCTCACCCCCGCCGCGGTTGGCCGGGTGTTTCTGGTGCAGGGGGCGCTGATCGGGCTGGTCGGGGTGGCCCTGGGGCTCCTGACCGGGCTCGGGATCGCAACGGCCGTGGACCGGGGGCAGTGGATCAAGATCGATCCGAGCGTGTATTTCATTGATCATCTGCCGATCAACGTGGAAGCGCTGGACGTGGTGGTCGTCATCGTGGCGAGCTTCCTGCTCGCAGTCGTCGCCACGATCCACCCGTCCCGCACGGCGGCGCGGCTGGTTCCCGTGGAGGCGATCCGGTACGAATGACAGCGGTCTTGGTCGCGCGGGGGCTGCGCAAGGTCTACCAGGGGGGCGACGGGCAGCCGCTCGAGATCCTGCGGGGGGTGGATTTCGAGGTGGCGCGGGGGGAGTTCGTGGCCATCGTGGGGGCGAGCGGCGCGGGGAAGAGCACCCTGCTTCACCTGCTGGGCGCGCTGGACCGTCCCACCAGCGGGACCATCCGCCTCGACGGGCAGGAGTATGGCGCCCTGTCGGAGGCGGAACTGGCGCGGCTGCGCAACCGGCGGATCGGCTTCGTGTTCCAGTTTCATCACCTGCTCAGGGACTTTAGCGCGCTGGAGAATGTGGCCCTGCCGCTCCGGGTGGCCGGCGCGGGGCCGGGGGAGGCTCGGACCCGGGCGGCTGCCTTGCTCGAGTCCCTGGGTCTGGGAACCCGGCTCCATCACCGGCCTGCGGAGCTGTCCGGGGGCGAGCAGCAGCGTGTCGCCGTGGCCCGAGCGCTGGTGAACGACCCGTGGATCGTGCTGGCCGATGAGCCCTCGGGCAACCTCGATCCGGCTCAGGCGGAGCGGTTGCACGAGCTGCTGGCAACGCTGGCGCGAGATTTCGAGACCGCGCTGGTCGTGGTCACGCACAACCGCCAGTTCGCGGCTCGGGCCGACCGGGTGCTCGCGGTGGAGGCCGGCCGGCTGGTGCCGGTGCACGGGGTGGAGGTGGGCTCGTGAGCGACCGGCGCTGCGACCGCTGCCAGGAGCGCGAGGCGGTGATCCACCTGCACCGGCAAACCGGCGAGGAGACGGTTGTCTTGCACCTCTGCGAGCGGTGCGCCGCCGAGCAAGGCGTGGAGACCACGATCAGCCTGGGCAAGACCCCGGTCGGGAGCTTCCTCGCCTCCATGGGCAAGGGGCTGGAGGCGCCCGGGGGCGTGGCCCTTGCCCCTGGCGGGCGGTGTCCGCGGTGCGGGGCGACCCTGAGCGACTTTCGGGAGTCGGGGCGGCTGGGCTGCGGCGAGTGCTACCGGGCCTTCGAGGCGCCGCTGCGGGACTTGCTCCGGCGCCTGCACGGCTCGAGCCGGCACCTGGGCGAACGGTATCACGCGCCGGGCAACGGTCGCGAGCCGGAGCCGGAGGATTCGCGCCGGCTGCGCGAGCAGCTCCGGCTCGCGGTGGAGACCGAGAACTTCGAGCTGGCCGCCGAGCTTCGCGACCGGCTCCGGGCGCTGGGGGGAGCGGAGAACGAGGGATGATTGACCTGAGCCTGCTTCCCGATGGCGGATTGGCCTGGCTCGATGGCAGTGGCCCGGCTAGCCAGCTGGTGCTCTCGACCCGGATCCGGCTGGCGCGGAACCTTGCCACCTACCCGTTCGGGCTCCGGGCCAGCGCCCGGGACCGGGAGAGCATCCTGCGCGAGGTGCTGGCGGTGGCGCGGGAAACGGTCTCGTTGCGGCGGGCGGTATCGTTCCGGCTGGATCGGCTGGGCCGGGAGGACCGGCAACTGCTCCACGAGCGGCATCTGGTGAGCAAGGAGCTGGCGGGGCTGGAGGAGCCCGGCGTGGTCCGCCCGGCCGCGGCCCTCATTGTCCAGGACCGGGTGGGGGTGATGCTGAACGAGGAGGATCACCTCCGGCTCCAGGGTCTGGTGTCCGGGTTCGCCCTGGACCAGGCGTACCAGGAGGTGGACCGGCTGGACTCCGAGCTCGGACAACGACTTCCCTTCGCATTTCACCCTGAGTTTGGGTATCTTACCTCGTGTCCGACCAACGTCGGGACGGGTCTGCGGGCCTCGGTGCTCATCCACCTGCCGGGCCTGGTCTTGACCAAGGAGATCTCCAAGGTCCTGCAGGGCCTGGCCCAGGTGGGGCTTACCTTCCGCGGGCTGTACGGCGAGGGCAGTGAAGTCGTCGGCAACTTCTTCCAACTGTCCAACCAGACCACGCTGGGAAAGTCGGAGCGGGAGCTGTTGGACCACCTCGGGAAGATGGTGCGGCAGGTGGTGGAGTACGAGGAGCAGGCCCGGGAGGTGTTGCTCCGCGACGTGCCGACGATCATCGAGGACAAGGTGTGGCGCGCCTACGGGTTGTTGCGGCACGCGCGCACCCTGTCGTTCGAGGAGACGATGAACCTCCTGAGCGGGGTTCGGCTGGGAGTGAGCCTGGGCCTGATTGACCGGGTGGGGCTGTACGCCCTGAACAAGTTGCTGGTCTACACTCAGCCGGCCCATCTCGCTGCGACGGAGGGGGTCGCGGTGGACGATCCGGAACTCAACGTACGGCGAGCGCGCTACGTCCGCACGCTGCTGGAGAACGAAGCTGGACGCCGAGGGTGAGTCAGATGAACGGGTACAACTTCACCGACCGTGTGCGGAAGGTCTTGCAGATGGCTCGCGAGGAAGCTGCCCGGCTCCATCACGAGTATGTGGGGACCGAGCATATCCTGCTCGGTCTGATCCGGGAGGGTGAGGGCGTGGCGGCGGCCGTGCTTCAGAATCTCAACGTGGATCTCGAGGAGATCCAGCGGAAGATCGAAGAAACGGTCAAGAAGGGGAAGGCCGCGGCGGCCACCGGTCCGGACCTGCCGTACACCTCGCGGGCCAAGAAGGTGCTGGAGCTGGCGATGACCGAGGCCCGGGAGCTGAACCACAGCTACGTGGGCACCGAGCACCTGCTGCTCGGGCTCCTGCGGGAGGAGAAGGGGATCGCGGCCCAGGTCCTGACCGATGCCGGGGTGAACCTGGAGCAATCCCGGGCCGAGACCTTGCGGCTCTTGGGCAGCGACATGCCGCAGGCGTCCGCCAGCGGGTCGGCAGGGAGTTCGCCCTCCCCGGCGGCGGCGCCGCGCTCCGAGAAGAAATCCAAGACCCCCGCCCTGGACCACTTCTGCCGCGACCTCACGCAGCTGGCGGCGGAAGGGCAGCTCGATCCCACGATCGGGCGGGCCAAGGAAATCGAGCGGGTGATGGAGATCCTGGCCCGGCGCAAGAAGAACAATCCGGTGCTGATCGGGGAGCCGGGGGTGGGGAAGACGGCGATCGTGGAGGGCCTGGCCCTGATGATCGCCAACGGGCTCTGCCCCGACGTGCTCAAGGACCACCGGGTGCTCGCCCTCGACATGGCGGCGGTGATCGCTGGCACCAAGTACCGGGGCCAGTTCGAGGAGCGCCTGAAGGCGGTCATGAACGAGATCGCCCAGAACAAGAACATCATCCTGTTCATTGACGAGCTGCACACGCTGGTGGGGGCCGGGGCCGCCGAGGGGGCGATCGACGCCTCCAACATGCTCAAGCCGGCGCTGGCGCGCGGGGAGCTGCAGTGCGTCGGGGCCTCGACGCTGAACGAGTACCGGAAGTACATCGAGAAGGACGGGGCGCTGGAGCGACGGTTCCAGACCGTAATGGTGGATCCACCCTCGATTCCGGAGACGGTGGAGATCTTGAAAGGGCTCCGGAAGAAGTACGAGGACCACCACCGGGTGGTCATCCCCGACGACACCATCGAAGCGGCGGTGCGGCTGTCCGACCGCTACATCACCGACCGGTTCCTGCCGGACAAGGCGATTGACGTCATTGACGAGGCCGGCGCACGGGCCCGGCTCGCGACCCAGGGTCCTCCCGCCGAGGTGGCGAATCTGAAGGCGGACCTGGAGAAGGTGAACATGGAGAAGGAGGAAGCGGTCCGGGATCAGAATTTCGAGCGGGCCGCCGCCCTCCGCGACAAGGAACGCGAGCTTCAGACGCTGATCCGGCAGAAGCAGGAGGAATGGGAACGGGAGCGGCAGACCCGCCGGCCGCTGATCGGCGAGGAGGAGATCGCCTTCATCGTCTCGCGGTGGACCGGGATTCCGGTGACGCGGCTGCAGGAGACCGAGGCGGCCCGCCTGCTGCGGATGGAGGACGAGCTGCACCAGCACGTGGTGGGACAGGACGACGCCATCAAGGCGGTCTCCCGGGCGATCCGCCGGTCGCGGGCCGGGCTCAAGGACCCGAACCGTCCGATCGGCTCGTTCATCTTCTGCGGCCCCACCGGCGTCGGCAAGACCGAGCTGGCGCGGGCGCTGGCGCGGTTCCTGTTCGCCGATCCCGCAGCGCTCATCCGGGTGGACATGTCGGAGTACATGGAGAAGTTCTCGGTGAGCCGCCTGATCGGCGCGCCGCCGGGCTACGTGGGCTACGAGGATTCGGGAACGCTGACCAAGGCGGTGCGCCGCAAGCCGTACAGCGTGGTGTTGCTGGACGAAATCGAGAAGGCCCATCCGGATGTGTTCAACATCCTGCTTCAGGTGCTGGACGAAGGTCACCTGACCGACAACTACGGCCGGATGATCGATTTCAAGAACACGGTGGTCATCATGACCTCGAACGTCGGCGCCCGGGACATCATGCAGGGCAAGACCCTGGGCTTCCACGGGTCGGACGCCAAGAGCTCGTTCGAGAAGATGCAGGAGAAGATCAAGGACGAGATCACCAAGGTGTTCAACCCCGAGTTCCTCAACCGGGTAGACGACACCATCGTGTTCCATCCGCTGGAGCGCGAGCACATCGCCGAGATCGTGGGGATCCTGGTCCGCGAGGTGCAGCGGCGGCTGGGGGACGAGGTGATCCGACTCACGCCGGCGGCGGTGGACTTCCTGGTGACCCACGGGTACGACGCCAACTACGGCGCCCGACCGCTCAAGCGGGCAATCCAGAAGTACATCGAGGACCCCTTGAGCGAGAAGATCCTGCAGGGCGAGTTCGGCCGCGGCGACGAGATCGAGGCCGACGTCGCGCCCGACGGCCAGGGGCTGAGCTTCCGCGCCCTGAGCGGCTCCAAGGCCTGACGCGCAGGACCGGCGCGGCGGTGTCCATCCAGCGGATGCCGCCGCGTCTCCCTTTTCTGATGCGATTCCCGCCGCTTTCTCTGCTCGTCCTCGCGCTCGGCGCCGGGGCCGCTCCGCTCCGGGGCCAGGACAGCCTGCCGGCGCCGGTCCTCGACAGCCTGGTGGTGGAGGGCAACGTCCGGCTCACCGCGGCGCAGATTCTGGGCACCGCCGGACTCGTGCCGGGACGGCCGGCGAATTATCGCGACCTCCAGCGAGCGGTCCAGGCTCTGTTCCGGACCGGGCAGTTCGACGATATCGTCCTGGAACAGCGCGGCGATCCCGATCGGGTGATTCTGGCGATCAAGGTGAAGGAGCGGCCGCTGCTCGTGCGCTGGGCGGTGCGTGGGGTGGAACTGCTGTCCGTCCGGTCCGTCAAGGAGCGGGTCAAGCTGGTCGAAGGGCGCCCGCTCGACCGCGGCGCGGTGGAGCGGGCCCGCGCCTCCATTGACTCCCTCTATCACGCCAAGGGCTACTACAACGCCGAGGTCAAGGTCATCGAGACGGCCGACAGTCCGACCCAGGCCCGCGTGGTCTTCGACGTGAAGGAGGGGAGTCGGGTCGCCATCAGTCAGGTCGTGGTGGAGGGCAACGAGCACTTCGACGACAAGCAGGTGGTCAAGCACATGGCGACCAAGCCGGAAGGCTTCTTCTGGTGGCAGAACGGCCGGTACGACGACGACCGGCTGGAGCAGGATCTGCGCGAGAGGCTTCCCGGTTGGTACGGCAGCCAGGGCTACGTGGACTTCCAGGTCACCGGCGACTCCATCGCGGTGGACTCGGCCTCGGGGAAGGCCACGCTTCACCTCGCGGTCGAGGAAGGCCCGGCCTACGCGGTGGGTACGTTCCAGATCACCGGGAACCGGCGCTTCTCGACCGAAGAACTCACCGCGCTGTACCCCTTCACGGGCCGGCCCGGGCAGCGGGTACCGTTCGACGCGAGCGACTGGGCGGCGGCGACCGAGCAGGTCCGCACCCTCTACGGCAACAACGGCTACATCTACGCGCAGGTGGTCCCGGAGGAAACCCGCCGGCTGGGCCCTGACGGGACACCGCTGGTGGACCTCCGGTGGACCATCCGGGAAGGCGCGCCCGCCACGATCCGCAAGATCGAGATCGTGGGCAACGACGTGACCCACGAACGGGTGATCCGGGAAGCGATCCTGCTCCTTCCGGGAGAGCTGTTCAACCGCGACCGGCTGATCCGGAGCTGGCAGAACATCGCCAACCTGGGCTATTTCCAGCAGCCGATGGCCCCGCCCGATATCCGGCCCACCGAGAACGGAGTGGACGTGGACATCATCTTCCGGGTGGAAGAGCGCCGGACCGGCAACATCAACTTCGGGGCGTCGCTGGGGCAGGGGACGGGGGTCGGCGGATTTCTCGGGCTGGAGGAGCCCAACCTATTCGGGCGCGGGAAGCGAGGCCGGCTGCAGTGGCAGTTCGGGCGGAACATCAACGACTTCACCCTCCAGTACACCGACCCCGCCATCCGGGAGAGCCGGATCTCCGGCACTGTCACCCTGTTTAACTCGCGCCAGCGCTTCACGGTGGGCGACCTGGGCCGGCGGCGGCAGGTGGGTGGGAGCCTGCAGCTCGGGTTTCCTTTCTTCGGTTCGCGCTTCACCCGGCTCTACACCAGCTACGGCCTGCAACAGATCCGGTTCACGGGGGGCTCCCAGGACCTGCGGCAGCGCTTCCGGTGCGAGAACTGCACTCGGTCCACGCTCGGCACCTCGCTGGTGCGGGACACGCGGATCGGGCTGCCGTTCGCGACGGGCGGCGCGCTCACCAACACCTCGCTCGAGCTCAACGGTGGTCTGCTCGGCGGCACCGGCAACTACCGGAAGCTGGACCTGGAAGGGCGCTACTACGCGCCACTCGGCAGCGTGGGGGGAACCGGCCAACTGGGAAGCGGGATCCA
>JBBIMQ010000120.1:0-8184 GCA_037444345.1 Gemmatimonadota bacterium
ACGGTCACGGCCTCAGCGCGCACCCCCAGCCGGAGCAGGCGCTCGACCTCTGGGTCGGACGCAGCGGCGACCAGATCGAACGCCGCGTACGCCCTCCGCGTGGCGGCCCGCGCCACCCAGTGGAGTCGCCCGCTCGAGGGGCGCACCGTGGCGGCGATGAGGGCGAGCCTCGCCCCTCGGGCCCGGGCCCCCAGGACCAGTTCGGGCCAGACGTCGAGCTTGGTCACCACCACGAGGACCGGCCGCAGGAGGTCGAGCAGCGCGCCTACCTCCTCGGGCACGTCATAAGGCAGATAGCCCGAAACGTCCGCGGGGAGCTCGCTGGCGGCGGGCACCGCGGACGGACTGAACCAGGTGACCGCGACGCGGCACTCGGGGTGCCGGTCTCGCAGCCGGCGCAGGACGGGCTCCGCCTGGCGAAGCTCCCCGGCGGAACTGGCATGGAAGAGGACGAGCGGGGCGGGCCCGGGCCGGGTCGAGGCCCAGGCTGCGAATCGGTGCAGGCTGGCACGACGCCCCTGGTGCGCTTCGCGCCAGCGGGGCGAGACCAGCGCTGCAAGCCCGGCCACCGCGCGGCCGGCTCGCAGGGCCAGGCGGTAGGAAAGCGGCGGGGGAGAAGAGGCTGGGGGCACGGTGGCGGGTGGACGAGAGGTCCGGGCGGGCTTAGCTTGCACCGCAATGGCACCAGGTGCCCGAACAGCGGCCCTCGTGACAGATGTGTCCGCCCGATGTCGAACCCTGAGAGAGGAGGTGATCCATTGTCTAGTGATAGTTGCTGTCGAGACTCGAACTGGGCAAGCGATCGCCTGGCGAGCTCGTGACGTAGGGCCCGGGCGTTTCGCCTCGAGCTCGACGACAACGGTGGGGCCTGGGGTGCTGTAGCCGGACTCGTGCATCGAATCCCGGTGGCACTCCGGGCCCCGCGCACCTCTGGATCCCCACCATGCCCGGCGCCGGCTACTGGTCTGCGACTCGCGCCCCGCGCTACACTCTGATCTTCGCCTTCCCCTTGCTCGTGGCCTACGAGTTCCTGGCCCATTTCGTGGCCGGGGAGGAAGGAGTGCGCAACGGAGCGGACGTCCTTCTCAAGAGCCTGTTCCTCTTGCTCGGGGGCCGGCACGGGCTCACGGCCTTCGCCGCCGTGCTCGTGGGGACGAGCGCGTTTCTGGTCGTTCGGGACCTCAAGCGACAAGGCCCGCCGACCGCCCGCTACTTCGCCGGCATGGCCGCCGAGGCCGTCGTCTACGCGGCCCTCCTGGGCGGGGTCACTAGCGCCCTCACCGCGCTCCTCCTGCGGGGGCCCACCCTGCTCGCGGCCACGCCTCCCGGACGATTCGATCTCGCGACCACCATCACCGTGTCGCTGGGCGCGGGCGTCTACGAGGAGCTGCTCTTCCGGGTGATTCTGGTTTCGCTGCTGGCCCGCGGGGCGATGGTGCTGTTTCGCTGGAGGACCATCCCGGCGAACATCGGGGCCGCCGTGACCGGGGCGCTCATCTTTTCGGCGTTTCACTACCTGGGCCCGCTGGGTGACACCCTGGGACTGGGATCCTTCGTCTTTCGGGCCGTGGCCGGGCTCCTGTTGAGCGGGCTCTATCTCCTCCGCGGTTTCGGCATCGTGGCCTGGACCCATGCGCTGTACGACGTGTTTCTGGCTCTGGGGAGGGCGGCCTCGTAGTGGTTGCAAGGCGGTCGGGGTGCTCCGGGGGCTCCGGCTCGACCGCATGACCGCCGCCCCACCCGGGCCGCTGGCCTACTCGCGCGCTGCGCCTCCCCTGACCGCCACCAGGCTGTCCAGCAGCCGGGCCCAGACTTCGGGCGGCGCGGCGCCGCGCAGGACCCCGACGCCCTGGATATAGAACGAGGGCGTGCTGGCGACCCCGCTCCGGGCGGCGCCCTCCGCCTCCCCGCGCACCAGCGGCCGGGTCTCCCCTCGCTCGAGGCAGGGCACAATCTCGGAGCGGGGAATGCCGGCCGAGTCCGCCAGTGACATGAAGAAGGGCCCCGGATCCTTGAGCGGAGCCCAGCGCGCCTGGTGGCGGAAGAGCAGGTCGTGCACTGGCCAGAAGCGGTTGAGCTTGGCGGCGCACAACGCAAACTCCGCAGCCGGAGCTGCGTTGGGGTGCAGCTCGGTGAGCGGGAAGTTGATGAAGACCCAGCGGACCTTCCCCGTCGCCACGTAACGCCGCTCGATGGCCGGAAAGGTTTCCACCGCGTGCCGGCGGCAGTAGGGGCACTGGAAATCGGACATCTCGAAGACAGTGATCGGGGCGGTGGGCGAGCCCTTGCTGCGCGCTTCGAGGTATCCGTTGCCCTGGGCCAGCGAGGCCGGGGCGAGCAGCAGGAGGACGGCGGCAACGAGAACGGATTTCACCAGCGCTCCCTTGGCGGCCTGACGGTCAGTAGCGAGGCCGGCGCCGCCCGTTGTGCCGATCCAGCACCAGCCGGCGGCCCGTCACTGGTACGTTCCAGTACCACTCGCTGTTGGGGTCCCAGGCGTCCCACGAGCGGGCGTAGATCCACCATCGCCCTCCGCCAGGCAGCCGCAGGGTCACCCGCCCGTCGAAACCGGTACTGTCGGCGAGCGGCTCCCGCCCGATGACCCGGGAGAGCCGCCGGGTGACCGTGTCGTAGCCCCGGTAGGCGCTATCTTCCCACCGGCTCACGAGCGCGCGCAGGCTGTCCATCCGGGGCGTGAGCCGCGCCCGCGCCCGGGCCAGCTCGAGCTGGGCGCGGTCCCGTTCCTCCCGGGCCCGAGGAAGCGAGTCGCCGAGGGTCGCGAAGCGGCGGTAGAGTTCGGCGTAGGCGGGGCTGTTGCGGGGGAGCGAGTCGAGCTGCTCCTTGAGGCGGGCCAGCTCCTGCTCGAGCCGTTCCAGGCGGTAAAGTGCCTGCGCGTAGGCCGCGAAGGGCCCCCGGAACTGCTGAAACAGGGTGTCCAGCGCGCTCGTCAGATGCACGGGTCGGGGGTAGCGGGCCTCGAAGGTGGCGAGCAGGCTGTCGCGGTCGTAGGGCAGGGCCACGAGGCCGAGCCGCGCCACGGGAGCGTCAACCGAGTCAGGACCGGGAATGAAAACTTGGATCTCTACCGTGCGGCCCTCGCAGCCAACGAGAACGAGGAACGCGAGGGTTAGCCAGCGGCGCACGGGCCTCTCGGGTTGGTGGGCGATCTGGCGCTGGAGACGGCGGAAAGCTATCCGGGCCGCGGGGGTGGTTCAACTCGTGCCCGCGCTGCTCGCGGCGCAGGGGGCGCCCCCGCTTTTTCCGGCGCGGCCGGACAGCTTCCTCACCGACTACGCCGGGATCGTGGATCCGGCTTCTCGGGCCCGGATCAACGCGCGAGCGGCCGAGCTCCGCTCGGCGACCGGGGTCGAGCTCGCGGTGGTGACGCTCCCCACGCTCGGCGACCGGGCACCGGCCGAGGTGGCGACCGCCATCGGTCGCGCCTGGGGCGTGGGGGCGCGGGCGGAGATCGGTGCCGCTCAGCGGAACGCCGGCCTGGTGCTCCTGGTGGTGCCCCGCACCGCGGAGCACAAGGGCGAGGCCTTCCTCGCCACCGGGAGAGGGGTCGAGGGTGTGATTACCGACGCGATCGCTGGGCGCATCATTGATCGGATGGTCCCCGACCTTCGCGCCGGGCGCTACGGGCCGGCCCTCGTCACCGGGGTCGAGGAGATCGCCGCCGTGGTCTCGCGCGGCTTCGGCCCCGCCGACTCGGGACCCCGGCGTCCCGACTCAGCAGGCGGGCCAGCGGAGAGCCCGGTGCCTGGACTGGTGGCGGCCGCCCTGCTGCTGGGCTTCATGATCCTGCTGGTCGCGATGGCTCGGTCGAGCGGCCGTGGCCTCGGGCCAAGCCGGCGCCGGCGCCGCCGCGGCGCGGTGATCGTCTGGGGAGGTCCAGGATCCGGCTGGGGCGGGGGCGGCTGGGGTGGAAGCTGGGGGGGGAGCTGGGACGAGGGCGGGGGCGGCGGCGGTTTCAGCTTCGGCGGCGGCGGCGGATTCAGCGGCGGAGGCGCCGGGAGGAGTTTCTAGGCATGATCCAGGACGTGGATGGGCTCGTCGCCCGGTTCCTCGCCGAGCTGGACCAGGCCGGCGCCGGACCGCAGGCCGTGGTGCTGCACGGATCCGCCGCTCGGGGGCAGTATCTGCCCGGCTGGTCCGACATCAATCTGCTGCTGGTGTTCCAGGGGATCTCCCTGGAAATGCTGCGCGCCATGCAGCGGCCGCTCGGCCGGTGGCGCGACGCAGCCGGCACGCTCCCGCTCATGTTGGCCGAGGCGGAATGGCGGCGCGCGGCCGATGTCTACCCGCTCGAGATCGCGGAGATGCGGACCGCCTATCGCGTGGTTCGCGGCGGCGACCCGCTCGCCGGACTCGCCGTGCGGCGCGCCGACCTCCGGGCCGCCCTGGAGCGGGAAGTCCGGGGCAAGCTGCTGCGACTCCGGCAGGGCTATGCCCTGTTCGCTGGCCGCCCCGCGGAGCTCAGCCGATTCATCCGGCGAAGCGTCGCGGCGGCGCTGTTCTTGTTCCGGGGACTGGCCGTACTGGCGGGCCAGGAGCCGCCTCGGGAAGATCCGGCACTGGCGATTCTGGCCGGCCGGATCGCAGGATTCGATCCGCAGAGCGTGGAACCGATCGTCACCCACCGGGGAGACGAGAGGTGGCGCTGTTCGGACCAGGTCCTCGCAGGGTATCTCGGCGCCGTCGAGACGGCGGCGCGGTTCGTGGACCACTACCAGATCGGAGACCGGGAATGACCCGATTGGTGCGGGCTGGAAGCCTCGCGGCACTCGCCCTCCTCGTGACGGGCTGCGGCTACAACAGGATCCAGGAGCTGGACGAACAGGTCAACAAGGCGCGAGGCCAGATCCAGGCCCAGTTGCAACGCCGCGCCGACCTGATCCCGAACCTGGTGGAGACCGTGAAAGGCTATGCCAGACAGGAGCAGGCCATCTTCACCGAAGTGGCGGAAGCCCGCGGCCGGCTGGCGGGGGCGATCCAGAGCGGTGATCCCGAACAGATGGCGGAGGCCAACGAGGCCCTCCGGGCGCCCCTGGGCCGGCTCCTCGCCTTGGTGGAGAACTACCCGCAGCTCAAGTCGGACGCCAACTTCCGGCAGCTCATGGACGAGCTCACTGGCACGGAGAATCGCATCGCCACGGCCCGGCAGGATTACAACGAGGCGGCGAACGAGTTCAACACCTTCATCCGCCGGTTTCCCACCAATCTCACGGCCAAGCTCTTCGGTTACAGCACCCCGAAGCCGTACTTCGAGGCGAGGTCGGGAGCGGAGGAGGTGCCGAAGGTGAGCTTCTAGCTGCTGGCGGAAGCGGTCGAGAGGGATCCGGGCCGCCGGAGGGTCAGTCCACCACCACGTCGGGGAGCACGTAGCGCAGCGGGTTCACCGGCCGGCCCTGCACGTGGACCTCGTAGTGCAGGTGCGGCCCGGTGGCCAGGCCGGTGTTGCCGACCTGTGCGATCACGTCGCCCCGCCTGACGCGCTGGCCGGGCCGGACCAGGATCTTGGAGCAGTGGGCGAACTTGGTCCGGATCCCATAGCCGTGGTCAATCTCCACCACGTTGCCGTAGCCCGTCTCCCACTCGGCGGAAACCACCGTGCCCGCGGCCGGGGCCTGGATGTTGGCACCCATCGGCGCCGTCACGTCAATGCCCACGTGGGGCCGGGTGACATGCAGCACCGGGTGCTCCCGCATGGCGGTGAAGGCGCTGCTCAACCAGCCCGCCGTCGGCATGATCGAGGGCATCGCGGCCAGCCGGTCGGTGTGTGCGGCGAGACTGTCGGCCGCCTCTTCGAACGAGGCGGCGAGCAGGTTGGCTCGGCGGATGAGGGCGTTCAGGTCCACCCGGATCTCGCGGGCCTTGCGGCCCAGCCGGCCGGCGCCGGCCAGGTCCGGCGCCGGCCTGGAGCGGTCGGGACCGCCGATGCCGGCGAGCTGCACCTGAGGATCGTTGGGTTCGAGGTTGGCGAGGAGCCGGATGCGGGCGTCGCGGGCCGCGATGGCGCGCAGGGTGTCGGAGAGCGAGGAGAGCTGGCCCTGGAGCTGGCCCAGCTCGGCCGCGAGCGCCTCGTTCTCGCGCTGGAGCGCGGCATGCCGCTGAAGGTCCACCGAGCGTGAAACGGTGCCGTAGCCCAGCAGCAGCGCCAGCAGCACGAGCACCGTCCCGAACCCGGCGGCAACCTTGAGCAGCCGCTGCGACACCTCGATGACTTTCGAGGTGCCCACGCCGGGCGGTACGACCAGGAAGGTCCACTTCCGTTCGGACATCGGCACTCGCGGGCAAGGCGTTGAGCGGCACGGCCAGCACCACGGGCCGGCTGCCGGCGGCGGGCGCGCCGCAAGCGGGAGATCGCTCGCCTGGGCGGGGACGGTACCCGGCCGCGCTTCGGCCTCGAACTCCCTTCAGTCTCGAATTCTCGGGCAATCCGGGTGAGATCCCCGGAAGCTCTGTGCCCGGGCCCCTCGGCGGGGGGAGGCCGACGGCCAAGGGCGGGGTAACATGGGCTCCGGGGCGAGCACTGTCAAGGCTTGGGGATCACGTCGAAGTCTTTGACTGTCAAGGATTTGACGGCTGGGCCTTCGGAAAAAGCCCCGCCGGTTTCCTGACTCTGAGGCCAGCGACGCCGGGGCTGACGGCTGCCTCCCAGGGGCCCGACCCGGCCCGACCGCTCCGCCCCAGATCCTGCCAGAGTTCCTCGGCTTTTGCAGGCATGAACGGCGCGATGAGAAGCGCGAGGCGAGTAAGGCAGCGCGCCAGCGCGGCCAGCACGCGATCCAGCTCGGCGTCCTTGCCGGAGCGGGCCAGGGTCCAGGGCGCGGTCTGGACGATGTACTGGTTCGCCGCCGCCACCAGGTCCCAGGCGCGCTCCAGCGCCCCCTTCAGGTCGTACCGGTCCATGGCCCCCGCATACGCCTCCACGACGGCCAGTGCCTGGCGATCGAGATCCGTGGACGGTGCGTCAGGCACGAGTCCGTCCCGGTAGCGTTCGATCATGGCGAGCGAGCGGGACGCCAGGTTGCCGAGCCCGTCAGCCAGGTCCGCCGTGTAGCGGGCGTCGAAACGCTCCCAGGTAAAGTCGCCGTCGCTCTCGAATCCCACCTCGCGCATGAGGTGGTAGCGCAGCGCGTCGGGGCCATGACGGGCGACCGCGCTCGCCAGGTCCACGGCGGTGCCGGCGGTCTTCGACATCTTGGCGCCTTCCCATTGCACGTAGCCGTGGGCCCAGACCATGCGAGGCGGGGCCAGTTCCGCGGCCAGCAGCATGGCGGGCCACACCACGCAGTGAAAGCGGGTGATGCCCTTGCCGATCACATGCAGATCGGCAGGCCACAGCCGATCGTACCCCGGCCCGGGGAACCCGGTGGCCGAGAGGTAGTTGATCAGCGCGTCGAACCAGACGTACACGGTGTGGCCGGGTGCGTCGGGGAAGGGGATCCCCCAGGGATGGCGAGCGCGCGAGATCGAAATGTCTTCGAGGCCGGTCTCGAGGAGCCGGAGTACCTCGTTGCGTCGGATTTCCGGTTCCACCCGGAACGTGCCGCTGGTGATGAGGCGGTAGACCTGGTCGCGGTACCGGCTCAGCCGGAAGAAGTGGTTTTCCTCCCGGGTGGGCACCAGCTCGAGGGAGGGGTGCTCGAGGCAGCGGCCCCCGGCGATTTGCGATTCCTGCTTGAATTCCTCGCAGCCGGTGCAGTACAGGCCCTCGTACTGCCCGAGGTAGAGGTCATCGGGGTGCCGGTCGCGGATCCGCCGAATGAGGGCCTGGACGGCCTGGGCGTGGCGGGGCTCGGTGGTGCGGATCCAGTCGTCGTGACTCAGGTGGAGCCGGCGCCAGAAGTCGGCGAAGCGGTCGCTCATCCGGTCCACCCACTCCCGCGGGCTCACCCCGCTCGTGGCTGCTGCCTGCACCACGCTCTGGGAGTGCTCGTCCATTCCCATGAGGAAATGCACCTGGTCGCCGCGGAGGCGGCGGTAGCGTGCGATGCAGTCGGCCCCGATCTTCTCCAAGGCGTGCCCCACGTGGGGGTCGCCGTTGGAGTAGTCAATGGCGGTGGTGAGATAGAACTTCGCCACTCAGCCCTCCACCGGCGGTGGGGCGGTGGGTGGTTGTGGTCCCGGCGGGCCGCCGGGGCGGGGGCGGCGCCGGCGGCGCCGGCGGTGGGAACG
>JBBIMQ010000121.1:0-8167 GCA_037444345.1 Gemmatimonadota bacterium
ACGACTATGTCGCCTGGATGCTCCAGGCGACCCGCTGTCTGGCGATCAAGGTGGTGAACCCGGGCGGGATCTCCGCGTTCAAGTTCAACCAGCGGAAGCTCGATCTCGACGAACCCCATGCCCACTACGGGGTGACGCCCCGCGACGTGCTCCGGGCCCTCACCCGAGCGGTGCACGACCTCGGGCTCCCGCACCCGCTCCATGTCCACGGGTGCAACCTGGGTGTGCCCGGGAACGTGGAGACCACCCTCGCCACCATCGGCGCGGCAGAGGGGCTGCCGCTGCACCTCACCCACATTCAGTTCCACAGTTACGGCACCGAGGGGGATCGCCGCTTCTCCTCCGCCGCCGCTCGCGTGGCGGAGGCGGTGAACCGGAACCCGAACGTGAGCTGCGACGTGGGCCAGATCCTGTTCGGGCAGACCGTTACCGTCTCCGGCGACACCATGGCCCAGCACCGCCACGCGCCGCTGGGGCGCCCCCGGAAGTACGTGGTGATGGACATCGAGTGCGAGGCGGGCTGCGGCGTGGTGCCGTTCCGCTACCGCGACACCAATTTCGTGAACGCGCTGCAGTGGGCGATCGGACTCGAGATCTTCCTCTTGGTGAACGATCCGTGGCGGGTTTTTCTTACCACCGATCATCCGAATGGCGCGCCGTTTACCAGCTATCCGCATCTCATCCGGCTGCTCATGGACCGGGGGTTCCGCAACGACCGCCTGGCCCGGCTCCACCCCGAGGCCCGCCGGATGACGACCCTCGGTTCGATCCAGCGCGAGTACACCCTGTACGAGATCGCGATCCTCACCCGGGCCGCGCCCGCCCGGATTCTGGGTCTCGGCGACCGGGGCCGTCTGGGGCCCGGGGCCGTCGCGGACATCACGGTCTATCGCGACGACCCGGACCGGGAGCGGATGTTTCGGACCCCGCTGTTCGTCTTCAAGGACGGCGAGCTGGTGGTCCGGGAGGGGAAGGTTGTCCGGGCCACCTGGGGGCGCTTCCACGCCGTGGCCCCCCCCTTCGACCCGGGGATCGAGCGGCGGGTCGCGGACCATTTCGCCCGCTTCCACACCGTCCAGGCCGCCAACTTCCGGATCAGCGAAGCCGAGATCGCGGCGTTCGGGCACGGTGCAGAGCTCGTGACCCACCCCTGCCGGGGCCGGGTCGCATGAACCTGAACGGCGTCACCATTGACGATGCCTTCGCGGAAGCCTTCGACATGAAGGCGACCCGGATCATCGTGACCGCCCAGACCCTGGAGTGGGCCTACCATGCGGCGACGGCGGCCACCGGGTTCGCCACCTCGGTCATCGGCTGCGGTTGCGAGGCGGGCATCGAGCGCGAGCTGGACGCCGCCGAGACCCCGGATGGGCGGCCCGGGATCGCGATGCTCTTCTTCGCCGTCTCGGCCAAGGAACTGATCCGGCAGGTGGAGCGGCGGGTGGGGCAGTGCCTCCTCACCGCGGCCACCAGCGCCGTCTTCGCCGGCCTGGAGCAGGGCGAGCCGGTGCCCCTCGGCAAGCACCTCCGCTTCTTCGGCGACGGCTACCAGACCTCCAAGTTGATCGGGGGGCGCCGCTACTGGCGGATCCCCGTCATGGACGGAGATTTCCTGATCCAGGATACCACCGCGATGACGAGCGGGGTGGGCGGGGGCAACTTCCTGGTGCTGGCGGAGTCCCCGGAGCAGGCGCTCGCGGCCTGCGCGGCTGCGGTCGAGGCCATCCGGCCCATACCGAACGTGATCCTGCCGTTCCCGGGCGGGGTGGTCCGCTCGGGGTCGAAGGTCGGCTCCAAGTACCCCTCCCTCCGCGCGTCCACCAACGATGCCTTCTGCCCCACTCTGCGCGGCATCACGGCCACCCAGCTGACGCCCGAGGTCGGGGCGGTGCTGGAGATCGTGATTGACGGGCTCGCGGCCGCCGACGTGGCCGCGGCGATGCGCGCCGGCATTCACGCGGTCGTCCGGCTCGGCGCCGCACACGGGATCCGCCGCATCAGCGCCGGCGACTACGGGGGCAAGCTCGGCCGGCACCATTTCCGGCTCCACGAGATCCTGGCGTGACGCCGAGGAGGACCGATTCATGAGCGAGCCCGGCTCGGACGCGTATCCGCTCCAGGTGGCGATCGTGGGCTCCGGGCCCAGCGGGTTCTACGCGGCGGAGGCGCTGTTCCGCTCGGGCCGCGCGGTCCGGGTGGACATGTTCGAGCGGCTGCCGGCCCCCTTCGGGCTGGTTCGCTACGGGGTGGCCCCCGACCACCCCAAGCTCAAGGAACCGATCCGGGTGTACGACACCATCGCCCGCACGCCCGGGTTCCGGCTCCTGGCCAACGTCACGGTCGGGCGGGACGTGAGCGTGGCCGAGCTCCGGGCCGCCTACCACGCGGTGATTTTCTGCTCCGGCGCCGAGAGCGACCGCCGGCTCGGGGTCCCGGGCGAAGATTTGCCCGGGAGCCACACGGCCACCGAGTTCGTGGGCTGGTACAACGCCCACCCGGATTACCGGGAGCGCCGCTTCGATCTCGCGCAGGAGATCGCGGTGATCATCGGCCAGGGCAACGTGGCCATTGACGTCTGCCGCATCCTGGCCAAGACGGTGGACGAGCTCAGGCACACCGACATCGCCGAACACGCCCTCGAGGCCCTGGCGGAAAGCCGGATCCGCGAGATTCATCTCATCGGGCGGCGGGGGCCAGCCCAGGCCAAGTTCACCAACAAGGAGTTCCGGGAGCTGGGCGAGCTGGCCGACTGCGACCCTGTGGTGGACCCGGCCGATCTCGTGCTCAACCCCGAAAGCGAGCGCGAGCTCACCGAGCGGGCGGGCTCGGTCGCGAAAAAGAATCTGGAGATCCTCCAGGGGTTCGCGACGCGCCCGCAGCGCTCGGTGCGGCGGCGGGTCTTCATTCGTTTTCTCTTGAGCCCGGTCGAGCTCCGCGGCCGCTCCCGCCTCGAGTCGGTGGTGCTGGAACGCAACCGGCTCGAGGGCCCCCCGTTCGAGCAGCGGGCGGTGGGGACGGGAGAACGGATCGAACAGCCGTGCGGGCTGCTGTTCCGGAGCATCGGGTACAAGGGGGTGGCCATTCCCGGGGTCCCCTTCGACCCCCGGCAGGGGGTCTTCCCCACCGCGGAGGGCCGGATCGTGGATCCGAGCGGGGCGGTGGTCCCGGGACTCTACGCCTCCGGCTGGATCAAGCGGGGGCCCACGGGGATCATCGGGACCAACCGGGCGGACAGCGTGGCCACGGTGAACTCCCTCCTCGCCGACCTCCCCCTGCTCGACCACGGACCCAAGCCGGGTGCCGAGGGGCTCGAGGCCCTGAGGCGGGTCCGGGTGGTCGGATACGACGACTGGCTGGTCATTGACCGGGCCGAGGTGGCTCGGGGCACGCCCAAAGGGAAGCCCCGGGAGAAATTCACCCGGACCGCGGAAATGCTGAGCTTGCTCGACGGCCCCTCTTCCTCGGCCCGCGAGGAAGGCTATACTAGGGAGGCTGGCGGGCTGGGGGGATAGCCCGACCCGTCACCCACCCCCAGGCGCCGGCTCCCCGGACGGTTCAGGTCCTATGGCCGAAATCATGACCCTGATCGGCGGGCGCTCGAACAAACAGGGCACCGCGCTCTGCGCCAGCAAGCTCGGCGCGGAGTATCGGGAGCTCTGCTCGACGGTCGAGATGAACCTCGAAGACATGGCGCGCCTCGGCCTGACCAACAACAGCAAGGTGCGGCTCCGGTCGGCTGCGGGGGAAGTGATCGTCCGCTGCAAGGGGCGGGAGTCCAAGGACCTCCCGCCGGGCATCCTGTTCATGACCTACGGCCCGGTGTCGAGCCAGCTCATGGCTGGGGACACGGCGGCGAGCGGGATGCCGATTTCGAAGAATCTGGACGTCGAGGTCGAGCCGGTCGTCGAGACCGAGGCGGAGACCCGAGGAGGCTAGGGCGATGAGCGAGGCGGTCAGAGTCGTGCCCGACGCGACCTGCACCTTTTGCGGCTGCGTCTGCGACGACATGGTGCTCACGGTGGATCTGGAACACAAGCGGATCACCAAGGCGGAGAACGCCTGCATTCTGGGCAAGGCCTGGTTCAAGGAGCACAGCCACGAGGACCGCCCCTTTGCCCTGATCGGGGGCCGGGAGGCGACCACCGAGGAAGCGGTGGAGGAGGCCGCCCGGATCCTGGCCGGGGCCCGCTTCCCGGTGGTGTACGGGCTCTCCGACACGACCTGCGAGGCGCAGCGGGTCGCCGTGGCCATCGCCGACATGATCGGCGGCACCGTGGACACGACCACCTCGGTGTGCCACGGCCCGTCGGGCATCGCCTTCCAGGGCGTGGGGGAGAGCACCGCGTCGCTGGGCGAGATCAAGAACCGGGCGGATCTCATCGTGTTCTGGGGCGGCAATCCGGCCGAGGCCCACCCGAGGCTCTTCACCCGCTATGCGGTAACACCGAAGGGGATGTACGTCCCGAACGGGAAGAAGGATCGGACCGTGGTCCTGGTGGACGTCCGGCGCACCCTGAGCACGCCGGTGGCCGACATCTTCATTCAGGTGAAGCCGCGCTCCGACTTCGAGGTGCTGTGGGCGCTCCGGGCGCTGGTCAAGGGCCGCCCGGTGGATCCCGCGGTGGAGCAGCGGACCGGCGTCAAGCTGGAGGTGCTGCAGGACCTGGCCCACCGGATGAAGACCTGCCGCTTCGGGGCCTTGCTCTTCGGCATGGGCCTCACCATGAACCGGGGGCGGCACTTCAACTCGGGGGCGCTGCTCGCGCTGGCGACCGACCTCAACGAGTTCACCCACTTCGTGGCCAAGCCGGTGCGGGGCCACGGCAACGTCACCGGAGCCGACAACGTGGTCTCCTGGCAGACCGGCTTCCCGTTCGGCGTGAACTTCAGCCGGGGCTACCCTCGCTTCAATCCAGGCGAGTTCACCACGGTGGATCTCCTGGTCCGGGGGGAGGCGGACGCAGCCCTCATCATCGCGAGCGACCCGGCGTCCAACTTCCCCAAGGCGGCCATCGAGCACTTGAAGCGAATCCCGGTGATCACGCTCGACCCCAAGGCGACGCCGACCAGCCAGCTGGCCCGGGTGGCGTTCACGACCGCCACCTACGGTATCAACGTGGCAGGCACGGTGTACCGCATGGACGACGTGCCGATCACGCTCCGGCCGGCGTTCGAGTCCCCGTATCCGAGCGACGAACAGGTGCTTACCGCGATCCGGGACCGGGTTCGTTCGCTCCTGGGCGGAAACCGGCTTCCGCCGGTCCCGGCGGCGTAGGCCGGGCGGGGCGGAGGGGCGAGGGAGAACGACCGCCGATGGGGATGCTTCGGATCGCCGGCGGGCGGGTCTACGATCCGGCCAACGGCATAGCGGGCGCGGTTCGCGAGGTGTGCATCCGCGACGGGAAGATCGTCGCAGACGTGCCGCCGGAGGCGCGGACGATAGACGCCCGCGGCATGGTCGTGATGCCGGGCGGGGTGGACATCCATTGCCACATCGCGGGTCCCAAGGTCAACCTCGCCCGCAAGGTCCAGCCGGAGGACCATCGCCACGACGTGCACTTGCGGACCCGGATCACCCGCTCCGGCACCGGCGGGACGGTCCCCTCCACCTTCGCCACCGGCTACCGCTACGCGGCCCTGGGCTACACCACCGCGATGGAAGCGGCGGTCACCCCGCTCGGCGCCCGGCACACCCTCGAGGAGCTGCACGACACCCCGGTCATTGACAAGGGCTTCTTCGTGCTGGTGGGCAACAACGTGCTGCTCTACCGCCTCCTCCAGGAGGGCCGGACCGAGGAATTCCGGCACGCGCTGGCCTGGTGGCTGGGGGCCACCAAGGCGTACGCGCCCAAGCTGGTGAACCCGGGCGGCGACGAGCTCTGGAAGGGGCAGCGCAACGCCAACATCACCAAACTGGACGAGAAGATCGGGCCCTTCGACCTGACGCCCCGCCAGGTGATCGCCGCCTTCATCGAAGCGGCGAACGAGCTGGGGCTGCCGCACCCGGTGCACATCCACTGCAACAATCTGGGGCACACCGGGAACTACGAGACCACGCTCGAGACCATGCGGCTCGCCGAGGGCCGGCGGGCGCACTTCACCCACATCCAGTTTCACAGTTACGGCTCGGTGGCCGGCAAGAGCCGCGACAACCCCACCTCGCGGGCCCGGGACATCGCGGAGTTCGTGAACACCCATCCCAACATCACGGCCGACGTGGGGGCGGTGATGTTCGGACGCTCGACCAGCATGACCGCGGACGCGCCGCTCGCCTACATGCTGCGCCGGTTCGGCGGGGCGAAGTGGGTCAACGCCGACACCGAGATGGAAAGCGGCTGCGGCATCATCCCGTTCACCTATCAGGATCGGGTCTACACCAACGCGCTCCAGTGGGCGATCGGCCTCGAGCTCTTCCTCCTGTCCGAGGACCCCTGGCGGATGGTGTTCTCCACCGACCACCCCAACGGCGGCTCGTTCATGACCTACCCCAGGTTGATCCGCCTCCTCATGGACCGGGAGTACCGGAAGGAGCAGATGAGCCGGGTGAATCAGAAGGCGCTGGACCAGAGCGGCCTCCGCGACTGCCAGGAGCGGGAGTATACCCTGAACGAGATCGCCATCATCACCCGGGCGGGGCCAGCCCGCATCCTGGGCCTCACGGAGAAGGGGCAGCTCGGCGTCGGCGCGGACGCGGACGTGACGATCTACGAAGAGGACGCCGACAAGGAAAAGATGTTCGCCGCGCCGCGGTACGTGATCAAGGGCGGCGAGCTGGTCATCGAGGACCACGAGTTCCGGACCGAGGTCGCGGGCCGGGTGTATCACGTGGCCCCTGGCTACGATCCGGGAATCGAGCGGGTCCTCGAGCCCTTCTTCGAGGACTATTACACCATCCGGTTCGCCAACTACCCGGTGGCCGACCGGTATGCCCCCCACGCCCGGGTCGTCCCCACCGCGCCCGCCGGGGCGTCATGAGCCTGGCGATCACCCTGCACACCCCGCCCGCAGTACCGCTCGAGGCGGACGCGCTGAGCCCGGCCCGGCTCGCCGGCCTCGCCCCCGATCAGGTGGCCCGGTGCCCCGTGGTCCACGGGAATCAAGCCGCGGAGCTGGGCGAGTTCTTCACCGTGTCGGGAACCGCCGACGGTGAGATCCACCTGGAAGGCGACCTCTCCAGGGTCAAGCGGGTGGGCGCCGGGATGAGCGGGGGCCGGATGGTCATTCACGGGCCGGTGGGGATGCACCTGGGCGCCGGAATGAGCGGTGGGGAGATCGTGGTCGAGGGCGATGCCGGCGACTGGGTCGGTCCGGAAATGACCGGCGGGCGGATCGTGATCCGGGGCAACGCGGGCCACATGGTCGGCAGCGCCCTCCGGGGGAGCGCCATCGGCATGCGGGGAGGGGAGATCGTGGTGCTGGGGAGCGTCGGCAACGAGGCGGGAAGCGGCATGCGCCGGGGCCTGGTGGCCGTGGGCGGCGACGCCGGCGATTTCGCCGGCGTCAACCTGGTGGCCGGCACCATCGTGGTGCTGGGACGGCTGGGCTGGCGGACCGGCGCCGGCATGAAGCGCGGGACGATCGTCTCGATGCAGCCGGCGGAACTGCTCCCCACCTTCGCCTACGCCTGCACCTACCGGCCGGTCTTCCTCCGCCTGTATCTTCCCCACCTGCGCCGCCTGGGCCTGCCGGTCACGGACGAACAGGTGAACGGCCCCTATCAGCGCTGGTCCGGCGACGCCGTCGAGCTCAATCGAGGCGAGATTCTCCTGCTCGAGTCCGGGCTGGCCGCCCGGCAGGCGGCCTGAACTCGACAGGGACGTATGTCCCCCGGCGGCCGGTGCCTTGCTGGCCGCAGCCGGGCGGGCCACGAATGCCAGACATGGGCACCCTCTGTCTCACGCTCCGGGAACGACCCTCCCAGCGGGTTGATCTCGCGCCGCTTTCGATCGACCGGGTGGCCGGGAAGTCGGCCGCCCAGGTCGGGGCGATCGAATTGCGCGCGGGGAACCGCGCGGTCCGGGCCGATGCCCTCTTCGACATCTCGGGCACCACCGCCACGGAGATCGAGATCCTCAACGCCTGCGACCGGCTCGACCGGATCGGCGAGGGCATGAGTCACGGGCGCCTCACGGTGCGGGGCGACGCGGGGGCATATCTGGGCGCCGGG
>JBBIMQ010000122.1:0-8157 GCA_037444345.1 Gemmatimonadota bacterium
ACCCTCCCGCCCCGACCCGCTCGGCCAGCACCCGCCCCAGCGCCTCCAGCCGCTCCAGATCCGCCGGCGGCTCCGAGAGAAGGGGGAGTTCCACCACCGGCTCGCCCGGGGAACAGAGCTTCCGCAGCTCTTCCACCCCCCGCCTATCCCGCTCCCCCAGCCAGCGAAAGAGCTCGAGACCCGCCTCCAACCCGTGCCCCCGCACGCGCCGGGCCACCAGCGGCGGGTGGACCTGATTCACCACGATCAGCCCCAGCCGGTGCCCGGCTTCCACCAGCTTCCGAGCGAAGAACAGGGTGTCCGGGTTCCGCTCCTCGCCCGGCCCCGCCACCAGCACGAACACCGTGTCAGGGCGGCGGAGGAGCCGGCGCACCGCCTCGGCACGCTCTCTAAATCCCTCGAACAGCGGCGCGAACGCCTGGAAGAACTCCACCAGCTCGCCCAGCAGCCGGATCCCCACGAGGCGATCCAGCAGTCGCTCGACCCCACTCGCTACCAGGCGACCGGGCAGGCCGCGCAGGCCCGACTGCCGCTGGAACCAGGGGGCAACTGCCAGGCGCAGCGGGCCACTGTCGAGGAAGTTCACGATCCGGTCCGGGGCCTCCAGGAAGTCGAGTGCCTGGCGCGTCGGCGGAGTGTCCAGAATCACGCGGTCGTACTTCCCTTCGGCGGCCACTTCGAAAAGCCGTTCGACCGCCATGTACTCGAGGATGCCAGCCAGATGGCCTCGAGGTCCGGGGCGTGACGCGCGACCAGCCGGTCGAAGGTGGCGCGGGCGTCGAGCAAGGCGGCGTCGAGCCGGCCTCGCGTCCGGACGGGCACCCTGACCGCCTGGTCCCTGGCTTCCTCGCTGACGCCCAGGGCATCCTTGAGCCGGAGCGAGGGATCGAATGTCATGACCAGGGTGGCGTGTCCCTGCCGCGCCGCGTGGAGCCCCCAGGCGGCGGCCAGGGTCGTCTTCCCGACCCCGCCAGCTCCCACCACCACGAGGAGGGGATGATCTAGCAGGTCGCGCGGCATGGCCGAGGGAGGGCCATGAACAGCCCGCCCGGCGAGCGGCACGTGGCCGCCGCGCCCCGGAGTGTCAGCGCCCGGTCGAGCATCCGTCAAACCCCGGCCTCGGCGTCGAGAAACGGCTCGAGGGCTTGCGCCAGCCCGGCGAGCAGTGCCGGGCCCTGCGGGAGCGGGAGCAACGGAAGCTCGACCAGCGGCCCCGTCAAGGCCGCCCGGAGCCGGCCGAGATCGCGCTCGTTGAGCGCGCGGCGCCGGCTCCACAGCTCGCGCACGGGACCCAGCGCTCGGCGGCGATGGGCGAGTCGCGCCGGGAACGGCGGATAGAGCCGGTTGACAACCACGGCTGCCGGCTCCCGACTGCCTGGCGCGCGGCGTGCGGTCGCCGTGGGCGAGCCCTCCATCGCCCCGCCACCCGCCGGTCGCCGGAGGAGTGCCACGAGCTCGATCGCTTCCTGCACCGGCATCTCCTCGGCCAGGGTTCCGACCACCACGGCGGCACGCGCCGGATCGGCGATCCAGGCGCCGAGCTCGGCCGCCATCGCGCCCAGTTCCCCGCCACTGACGGCGTCCTGGAGGAGCAGGGGGGCGTTGAGCATGCTCACCCCGTGTCCCGTCGCGGGCGCGTCGAGGACCACGATGTCCGCGTGGTGGCGATAGGCCCCCTGCACCGTGCGGTGCGCGTAGCCCAGGGTGGCCATCTCCTTGAGACCAGGCGCGCCGGCCGCGAAGTGCTGGAAAATCGGGTTCCTGATGACCCGCCGCGCGATCGCCGCCACCCGGACCGTCTGGTGCACCAGATCCTCCACCACCGTCCGGGGGTCCAGGTGCTGGATCCAGAGCCTCGCGCCCGCCTCGAGAACGCGGCCGCCTGACGGCTCGGTGCCGAGGAGCTGATACAAGCGCTCCCGCAGATCGGCCTCGAGCAGGAGCACCCGGCGCCCTCGGGCCGCAAGGGCCTGACCCAGCAGCGCGGTGAGGGTCGTCTTGCCCACGCCGCCCTTGCCGGTCACGACAATGAGTTGGCGCGAGGCCAGCCGGTCCGCCAGCGATGGCATGAAGCCTCCTTCAGGCCGCGCAACGTAGCAGGGACCGGACCCGGGCTCCACCCGGCTTGCGGCCGCCTGCGCCCGGTCGCTAGGCTTCGCGGCCCGTCCGGCCCCGGGATTTCGGGCCCGGGCGGTGACCCGACGGGTCTCGTGTGTCTTCTCATCAGGCGGCTGGCGCAGTGGATACGGCGGTCTTCGACTACGTCATCGTCGGTTCCGGCTTCGGCGGCAGCGTCGCGGCGATGCGCCTCGCCCAGAAGGGCTACCGCGTGCTCGTCCTCGAACGAGGCCGCCGGTTCCGGGACCGGGACTTCCCGCAATCCACCTGGCGGCTCCGGCGGTATCTCTGGGCCCCCGCGCTGGGTTGTTACGGCATCCTCGAGATCAGCCCCTTCCGCGACGTCTTCGTGCTGCACGGCGCCGGTGTGGGCGGCGGCAGCCTGGGCTATGCCAACGTCCTCATGGAGCCGGACGAGCGGAGTTTCGCCAGTCCCGCCTGGCACCGGCCCGTCGAGTGGCGGCCCCTGCTCCGCCCGCATTACGAGACCGCTCGCCGCATGCTGGGTGTCACCGCCAATCCGCGCTGGAGCCCGGCCGACCACGTCCTGCGCGACATCGCGCGGGCCTGGGGCGTCGAGCACACCTTCCGGCCCACCGAGGTCGGGACCTATTTCGGCCAGCCGGGGCTCGAGGTCGCCGATCCGTATTTCCAGGGAGCGGGACCCGCGCGCCGGGGCTGCCTCCACTGCGGCGCCTGCCTGGTGGGATGCCGCCACAACGCCAAGAACACGCTCGTCAAGAACTACCTCTACTTCGCGGAACAGTGGGGGGTCGAGATCCGCCCGCTCGCCGAGGTCCGCGACCTGCGCCCCCTCGACCCGGGCCGCCCGGACGGGGCGCGCTACGAGGTCGCCTACCGGCGGCCGGGGCTGGGGACGCCGGGGGCGCGCCGGGTATGCGCCCGCCACGTGATCCTGGCAGCCGGCACGCTGGGCACCCTGCGCCTTCTCTTCCGCTGCCGCGAGGTCACCCGCTCCCTCCCGGCGCTGTCGCCCCGGCTCGGCGACCTGGTGCGCACCAACAGCGAGGCCCTGCTCGGCAGCGTGAGCCGCCCGCTCGAGCCCGACTACTCGACCGGCATCGCGATCACCTCGTTCTTCCAGCCGGACGAGGCGACGGCCGTCGAGCCGGTGCGCTACCCCGCCGGCTCCTCGCTCATGCGGCTGCTGAGCGGACCGCTGATCACGCGCGGGAGCATCCCCGCACGGCTCCTCCAGTCGCTGCTCGACATCGTCCGGCGCCCGGCAGACTTCCTCCGCACTCACTTCCTCCCCCGCTGGGCTGAGCGGACCACGATCCTTCTCGTCATGCAGACCACCGATACCAGGTTGCGGTTTCGGCTGGGGCGCAGCCTCTTCACCCTGTTCCGCCGTGGCCTGGTCTCCGCACCCGACCCCGATTCGCCCCGGCCGGGCCGGATCGAGGTGGCCCACCGCCTGGCGCGCGCCTTCGCGAGTCGCACCGACGGGATCGCCCTCGGGTCCATCAACGAGGGCTTGCTGGACATCCCGATGACGGCCCACATCCTGGGCGGCTGCCCGATCGGCCCGACGGCGACCGAGGGCGTGGTGGGGCTCGACTGCCAGGTGCACGGCTACCCCGGCCTCTTCGTGGTGGACGGCTCCATCATGCCCGCCAACCCGGGGGTCAACCCCAGTCTCACCATCGCGGCGCTCGCGGAGTACGCCATGAGCCTGGTGCCGGTCAAGCCGGGAGCGGCGTTGCGGCCCGATCCCCTGGGATCGAGCGAGGCGGCAACGAATCGGTAAGCGCCCGGCGCCCCCGCCGCCCGCGCCGACTGCGCGCTCCCCTGCCGATTCCGCCGGGCAAGCCCGCCGGTATCATTCTTGCTGGGGGCCTGGTCATCTTCCCTCACCCACCACCATGGCTCAGCCGGTCCACATCCTCGGGCTTTCCGCCTTCTACCACGACAGCGCCGCGTGCCTGCTGCGCGACGGCACCATCGTGGCCGCGGCCAGCGAGCAGCGTTTCACCCGGATCAAGGGCGACGCGTCCTTTCCCGCTCGGGCCGTCCGCTACTGTCTCGAGGAGGGGGGCATCGGCATCGGTGACCTGAGCGCGGTCGGCTTCTACGACAAGCCGCTCCTCAAGTTCGAGCGCATCCTCGAGACCTATCTCGGCATCGCGCCTCGAGGGTTTCGCCAGTTCCTGCTGGCGGGTCCGCTCTGGATCAAGGAAAAGCTTTTTCAGGACCGGCTGATCAGGCAGGCGCTGGGCTACGACGGCGAGGTGCTTTATGCCGAACACCACGAATCGCACGCCGCGAGCGCCTTCTACCCCTCGCCGTTCGAGGAGGCCGCGATCCTGACCATGGACGGGGTGGGCGAATGGGCCACCGCCACGGTCGGCGTCGGTCGGGGCAGCGAGATCGAGCTGCTACAGGAGCTCCACTGGCCCGACTCGCTGGGGCTCCTCTACTCGGCGTTCACCTATTACACCGGCTTCAAGGTGAATTCCGGCGAGTACAAGGTGATGGGCCTGGCGCCCTACGGGGAGCCCCGCTACGTGGACCTCATCCTGACCGAGCTCATGGACCTCAAGGAGGACGGCAGCTTCCGGCTCAACCAGAAGTACTTCAACTATCTCGACGGCCTCACCATGACCAGCGAGGCCTTCCATGATCTCTTCGGAGGGCCGCCCCGCGTCCCCGAGACCAAGCTGACCCAGAAGGAAATGGACCTGGCTCGCTCGGTTCAGGTGGTCTGCGAGGAGGTGATGCTCCGGATGGCGCGGACCGCGCACCGCCTCACAGGAATGAAGCGTCTCTGTCTGGCGGGAGGCGTGGCGCTCAACTGCGTGGGCAACGGGCGGTTGCTGCGCGAAGGGCCGTTCGAGGACCTCTGGATTCAGCCGGCGGCGGGCGACGCGGGGGGTGCCCTGGGGGTGGCGCAGCTCATCTGGCATCGCCGCTTTCAGCAGCCTCGCACCGTTCTCCCCTGCCACGACTCGATGCGGGGCGCCTATCTTGGCCCCTCGTTTTCCCCGAGCCAGATCGAGCGGTACCTCGAGGGCATCGGCGCCCGCTACCACCGGATGGACCGGGAGTCCCTCCTCGAACGGACCGCGGAACTGCTGGCCCAGGAAAGGGTGGTGGGCTGGTTCGACGGCCGGATCGAGTTCGGCCCCCGCGCGCTCGGCGCCCGGAGCATCCTGGGCGACCCCCGGAGCCCGCGGATGCAGGCCCAGATGAACCTCAAGATCAAGTTCCGCGAGTCGTTCCGGCCGTTCGCGCCCAGCGTGCTCCGGGAACGGGTCAGCGACTACTTCGAGCTGGATCGGCCGTCGCCCTACATGCTGCTGGTCGCACCCGTCAGGCGAGAACGTCAGATTCCCATGACCGATGAACAGCGCCGGCTCTGGGGGATAGACCAGCTCAACGTCCCCCGGTCCGACATCCCCGCCGTCACCCACATAGACTACTCCGCCCGGATCCAGACGGTGGACCGGGAAACCAATCCCAACTATTACGACCTGCTCAAGGCGTTCGAACGGCGCACCGGCTGCGGGGTCGTGGTCAACACCTCGTTCAACGTGCGGGGCGAGCCGATTGTCTGCACCCCCGCCGACGCCTACCGCTGCTTCATGCGGACCCACCTCGACGCATTGGTGCTGTTCCCGTTCCTGCTCTACAAGGAGGAACAGCCACCCTGGAAGGAGACGGAAGATTGGCGCACGAAATTCCAGCTCGACTGACGCCGGGCGAACTCCGGCGCTTCGCGCTTACCGTGGGAGCGGCCTTCCTCGTGCTGGGCGGGCTCTCCCTCTGGCGGGGGCATACGGCGGCACCCCTGGTACTGGCGGGAATCGGCGCCGCTCTGGGTCTGGCCGGGCTCGCCATACCGGCCCGGCTCGGGCCGCTCTACCGGGGGTGGATGCGGCTCGGCCTGTTCATTTCCAAGCTGACCACGCCGCTGCTTCTCGGCCTGGTCTATTTCGGGCTCATCACCCCGATGGGTCTCCTGAGGCGACTCGCCGGCCGCGACCCGCTCCGGCATCGCGCGGGCGAGCGGGGCTACTGGAAGGCGCGCGAGCCCGCCCCCGCCGATCGAGCCCGCACTCTGGAACGGCAGTTCTGAGGAGGGATCATGGCCACCCTGGCGAAGGAACTGTGGGCATTCATGCGGGTGCGCAAGAAGTGGTGGCTGCTTCCGCTCATCGTCGTCCTGGTCCTGGTGGGCGCCCTGCTGGTGTTCGCCCACGGGTCGGCCCTGGCGCCCTTCATTTATACGATCTTCTAGCCCCGGGGCCGGTCCGGCCCCCCCGTGCGCCCGGGAATTCTCGAAGCCTGGCTGCCGCCCGCACCTGCTCCAGAGTCCCGCCTCGCACGGGGGGCGCCTCCAGGCTCCCCGATCGAGCCGGCCCCAGCGGTGAGCGCGACTCCCTCCCGGTCCACCGGCCTCACTTCGGCTGCTCGTCCGCCGTCGGCCCATAGAGCGAAGGCAGCGGCACGTCGTTGAGCCGCAGGTACACGCCCAGCTGGGCCCGATGGTGGATCATGTGATTCATCACGAAGCTTCGATACACCGCGATGCGCGGCAAGGTGAAAATGACCTCGCCGCCGCGTTTGAGCGACCACGGCACCATGAGATCGGCGTCGGTCGCGGCAGCGAGCGCGGCGCGCGCCGGGGTCAGGTTCGTGTCCAGGGCGCTCAGGATCTCGGATCGGGTAGCCAGGGTGGGGGGCTGGTAGGGCGGCGCCCCAGGGGGTGCCAGGTCGAGCTCCGTCCGGGTGAAGGTGTGGGTGCACCAGAGGGGAAGCTCTGTGAGATGGGTCGCCAGCCGGCCCAGGGTCATGGATTTCTCGTGGGGCTTCCAGCCGAGTTTCCCCTCGGGGACGCGCTCCAGGATCTTGCGGGTACTCGCGAATTCCTGATCGAACTCGCTCAGCAGATTTGCGTTCGAGGCCATGGTCGGCTCCGGTCGGATTGCGTCACGGGACGGGTTGCCACATCCTAGGTGTCGTTCCGCGGGCCTCCCGCCGGCGGAAATGGGGGTGACAGATTGGAACGCCACTGGGCCGTGGCCTCAAGGATACCACTGCGGCAGGTCTTTCTCACGGGGGCCACGGGCTTCATGGGCCGCCGGCTCGCGGCGCTCCTCGTCGAGCGCGGCCACACGGTCCGTGCTCTGGTGCGGCCCGGCAGCGCCGGCCGCTTGCCGCCTGGCTGCCAGATCGTGACCGGCGACGCTCTCCGCGGCCTGACCTACGCCGCCCAGATTGCGCCGGCCGACACCTTCGTTCATCTGGTGGGGGTGGCGCATCCTTCGCCGTCGAAAGCCGCCGACTTTCTCCGAGTGGACCTCGCGTCGGTCGAGCACGCGATACCGGCGGCGGTCACCGCGGGTATCGCCCATTTCATCTACGTGAGCGTGGCCCAGCCCGCGCCCGTCATGCTGGCCTACGTGGCAGCCCGGGCTCGCGCGGAAAGCTTGATTCGCGAAAGCGGGCTGCCTCACACCATTCTCCGACCCTGGTATGTCGTGGGGCCCGGGCGCTGGTGGCCGCTTGCGCTCCTGCCGGCCTACTGGGCGGCGGGCCTGCTGCCGCCCACCCGGGCCGGCGCCCGGCGGCGCGGCCTGGTGACCCTCGGCCAGATGCTCCGGGCCCTGGTATTCGCGGTGGAGCATCCGAGCCACGGAGCGCGCATCCTCGGCGTACCCGAGATCCGGGGGCTCGCCTGGTGAGACGGGCCCGCCTCCTTCCTGCGGCCGGGCTGAGCCTGCTGCTCGTGGCTCCAGCCGGGCCGCCACGCGGCGACCCCGGCGCCGGCCCCGGTCCGTGCGATCCGCCCCTCCGGGACCGCCCCGCGCCCAGTCGCGATCTCTATTGCATCGAGCTCTTTCCGACCGGGCGTGCCGACCAGGCGCGCGGTACCGCGGCCCTGGATTGGGTCCCCGGGCCGTTCGCGGTCGCGGTGGCGCCGGACGGCACCCAGCAGTACAGGATCACCTTCCTCTTGGAGCAGCGGGGGGGGGGGGGGGGGGGGGGGGGGGGGGGGGGGGGGGGGGGGGGGGG
>JBBIMQ010000123.1:0-8149 GCA_037444345.1 Gemmatimonadota bacterium
CATGAGCCAGGGGAGGCCGCCGCCTGGCCGGGTGGGAAGCCCGGTGGTCTCCTCGGTCGCATAGGGGAGGTACACCACCTGTAACCCGCGGGGGTTGCGGGCCAGGCCGGTGGCGGGGTCAACGCTGTCGGCCGGAGCGAAGAGGTTGTACAGGGCCCGGGGGCCGTCCGGCATCCGCAGCGTGCCGGCCTGGATCTCGGCCAGGCGGGCCGAATCAATCTGGGCCCGGGTGAGACCTGCGGCCTCGAGTTCGCGCCCGCGCCGCATGAAGGGCTCGAGGTCGCGGTGATAACAGGCGACATGCCATGCGGCGGCCGATGGATCGTCCGCAAGACAGATCAGCCCGTTGTCTCCCTCCCGCAGGGTGACCAGCCGGTGGTAGTTCCGGTATCCCAGGACGGTGGCCCCGGCCCGGAGCGATTCGGGGGCGGCCAGCACCGCGCCCGCGATCTGCCGCTCGGGCGGCGGCACCTGCGCGGGGAGGGCCAGGGGTACCAGCAGCATGAGACTCAACGTGAACGGACGCATCGAGGGCTCCAGGTCAGGCGCTTTCGGTGAGGCGACCGAGACCGGCCCCGACATAGCTGGGATACTCCGGCCGGTACATGAGCGATCGCACATGGGCTTCGACGTCGGAGGGACGCGGGCGCCGGGCCAGGCCTTCCTCCCAGGCGTGCCGGGCCACAGCGGTCGCGATGGCCCGCGACGCCTCGCGGATTTCCCCCAGCGGGGGAAAGAGGAGCCCCTGTTCGAGGGCCGCAGGGCTCACCAGCCCCGCCAGGGTGCGCGCAGCCAGATGGAACATGGCGTCCGTCACCCGGCTCGCCCGCGCCGCGATCACGCCGAGCCCCATCCCGGGGAAAATGTAGGCATTGTTGGCCTGGCCCGGAGTCAACCGGCGGCCGTTCCACTCCACCGGACCGAAGGGGCTGCCACTGGCGAACAGGGCCCGGCCCTCGCTCCACCGGTAGGCCTGCGCTGCGGTGCACTCCGACCGCGAGGTCGGATTGGAGAGCGGGAAGATGACCGGGCGCTGGTGGAAGCGCGCCAGGGCTCGGATGACAGGCTCGGTGAAGGCCCCGCCCTCGGTGGACGCCCCGATGAGGACGGTGGGCTTGAGCTCCAGCACGGCCTCGAGGAGACCTGGCAGACCGGGGCGGTCGTGGGCGTAGCGCCGCTGGTGGGGCGCAAGGTCGCCACGGCCCCGGACCAGGAGCCCCTGGCGATCCAGGAACCAGCAACGCTGCGCGGCCTCGCCGGCGGTCAGGCCCTCGTGCTCGAGGGCGCTGGTCACGAGGTCGGCGATCCCGGTCGCCGCGGCACCCGCGCCGAAAAAGAGCAGGGTCTCGTCTTGGAGCCGGCGCCCCGACACGCGGCCCGAGGAGAGAAGCCCCGCAAGCACCACCGCGGCCGTCCCCTGGATGTCGTCGTTGAAGGCTGGCAGCCGGTCGCGGTAGCGCCCGAGGAGCGCGAACGCGTTCTCGGTCGCGAAGTCCTCGAACTGGATGAGCGCCCCGGGGAACACGTCCTGGACGGCGGTGACGAACTCGTCGAGCAGCGCGTCGTACTCGGCACCGCGGAGCCGGTGCTGCGGGAGCCCCAGGTACAACGGGTCGGCAAGCAGTTCGGCGCGCTCGGTCCCCACGTCCAGCATGACCGGGACGCCGAGGGCCGGGTCCACCCCGGCGCAGGCGGTGTAGAGCGAGAGCTTGCCGATGGGGATGCCCATGCCGTTGGCCCCGAGATCGCCGAGCCCGAGTACGCGCTCGCCGTCGGTCACGACCACGATTCCGACCTCCGGTTCGGGCCAGTTGCGGAGCACCTGGCGCACCCGGCCCCGATCCTGGGCGGTCACGTAGAGGCCCCGCGGCCGCCGGAAAATGTGGGCGAACCGGAGGCACGCCTCGCCCACCGTGGGCGTGTAGATGACCGGCATCATCTCCTCGAGGTGGTCCATCACCACCCGGTAGAAGAGCCGCTCGTTCCGGTCTTGCAGCGAGGTGAGGTAGATGTACCGTTCCAGGTCGTCCGGCTTGGACCGAAAGCTCTCGACAACCCGCTGGGCCTGCTGGGCCTGGGTGAACACGCGGGGCGGCAGGAGGCCGCGCAGGCCGAGCGCGTCGCGTTCCGCCTCGGTGAACGCCGTGCCCTTGTTCAGGCGGGGATCGTGGAGCAGGTCAATGCCGCGAGGAAGCGGGGGCATGAGGTGACGGGACCGGGAGACGTGACGGGTTGAAGGATCGCATGAAAGGTCCGATCCTTCAATCCGCTGATCGGGTCCATCGGTCCACCTCAGGGTTCCTCCAGGAGCCAGTGCCCCATGCCGTTCGACCCTTCCTGGCGCAGCCGCGCCGTCTCGGCCGACGAGGCCGTCGCGCCCATCCGCTCCGGCATGCGGGTGTTCGTGCAGGGCGCCTCGGCCACGCCGCTCCCGTTGCTCGAGGCGCTGGTCCGGCGCCGCGACCTGGAAGGGGTCCGGCTCTACCACCTTCACACCGAAGGCCCCGCGCCGTTCGCGGAGCCCGAGGCTGCGGGCCGGTTCCTGTCGGTGTCGTTCTTCGTCGGCCCGGCGCTCCGCCACCCCATCGCCGAGGGGCGTGCCGACTTCGTCCCCGTCTTTCTTTCGGATATTCCCGCGCTGATCGAGTCGCGGCGCATTCCGCTGGATGCGGCCATCCTCCAGTTGTCCCCGCCCGATCGCCACGGCCTGTGCACCCTGGGCACCTCGGTGGATGCGGCCAAGGCCGCGGCCGACACGGCGCCGATCGTGATCGCGGAGATCAACGACCGGATGCCGCGGACCCATGGCAACACGGTGGTCCGGTTCGACCGCCTGACGGCCTTCACCTCGACGGACCGCCCGCTGCTCGAGCACGCCCCGGCCGCCGAAACGCCCGAGGCGGCGCGGATCGGGGAGCTCATCGCCGATCTGGTCGAGGACGGCTCGACGCTCCAGCTCGGAATCGGCGCCATTCCCGACGCGGTGCTGAGCCGGCTCGCCGGGAAGCGGGATCTGGGGGTCCACACCGAGATGTTCTCGGACCGGATGGTGGACCTGGTGGCGGCGGGAGCGATCACCAACCGCCTGAAGGAGATTCACGCGGGCCGGATCGTCACGAGCTTCGTGGTCGGTACCCGGCGGCTGTTCGACTTCGTGCACGACAACCCGCTGGTCGAGTTCCATCCCTGCGATCGGACCAATGACACAGCGCTTATCCGTCTCAATCCCAAGGTGGTGGCCATCAACGCCGCGCTCCAGGTGGACCTCACCGGCCAGGTCTGCTCCGATTCGCTGGGGCACCGGATCTATTCGGGGATCGGAGGGCAGATGGATTTCATCCGCGGCGCCGCGCTTTCGCCGGGCGGGAAGCCGATCATCGCACTACCCGCGACGGCGGCCGGCGGGCGGGTGTCGCGGATCGTGCCCGAGCTCTCCCCGGGGGCCGGGGTGGTGACCACCCGGGGGCACGTCCACTGGGTGGTGACCGAGTACGGAGCGGTGAATCTCCACGGGAAGACGCTGCGCGAGCGCGGCGAGGCGCTCGTCTCGATCGCGCATCCGGATTTCCGGGGAGACCTGAGGGAGTGGCTCAGAAAGGTGCGGCGGTTCGCCGTGCCGGGGGCGGGGGCCGGGGGCTCCGAGTCCTGATACCCCTACCTTGTCAGGGGGAACGGAGACATCCCCCCGGCCTCAGGGTCCGGGACCATGAGCCCGGCGCCGTTCCGCCGCCGCTACCGTGCGTGAGTTGATGGCGCGGGAGGATTCGGCATCGGAGGGTCCCTGATTCCGGCACGACAGCAGAAGCCCGGGAGGCACTGGCGGCGAGGTAGCCGGAACTCCGGATGTCCCATGAGGCATCGGGGTCCTCCCGAGCACGAGGAAACCGGATCGCGGACGCGACGAATGCCAGGCAGGCGCCGAGTCTCTCCTCGATGTTATCGGATCCCAGGCGGCAGATCAGGGCTGGCTGAGAACTGACAGGTCGGGCCGATATCTCTACCCGTCCCTTCCTTTATTATACTGCCTATCGTAGTGGCTCCAGCAGCCCGGGCTTTTCCCCAGGTTTGGTCCATGCGTCCCTCGTATCTCCTCCTCCCCCGCAGCGAGCTTCAGGCCCGCGCCGAGCGGGCGGTGGCGGGGCTCGCGCAGTGCCGCGCCTGCCCTCGCGACTGCGGGGTGAACCGGCTGGAGAACAAGTGGGCCGCCTGCAAGACCGGGCGCCACGCCGTGGTGTCGAGCTGGTTCCCCCATTTCGGCGAGGAGGACTGCCTCCGGGGTTGGAACGGCTCCGGCACGATCTTCTTCGGCCACTGCAATCTCCGCTGCGTCTTCTGCCAGAATTACGACATCAGTCAGGCAATCCGGCCCAGCGTGGCTCCCGGTCATACCGCCGAGCAGATCGCCCGCATGATGCTGGGGCTCCAGGCCCGGGGCTGCCACAACATCAATTTCGTCACGCCCGAGCACGTGGTGCCCCAGGTCCTCGAGGCCGTGGCGCTGGCGGCCGAAGCCGGGCTCACTCTTCCCCTGGTGTACAACACCTCCGCCTACGACGCGATGGAAAGCCTGGCCCTCCTCGAGGGTGTGATTGACATCTACATGCCTGACTTCAAGTACTGGTCGCCCCAGCGGGCCCGCGCCTACCTGAAGGCGGAGGATTATCCCGTCGTGGCCCGGCGGGTCATCAAGGAGATGCACCGGCAGGTGGGGCCCCTCGTCTGCGACGCGGACGGCCTTGCCCGCCGCGGGCTCCTGATCCGGCACCTGGTGATGCCGGGACAGCTGGACGAGACCCGCGCGATCCTGGCCTGGATCGCCGAGGAGCTGGGGCCGGACACCTACGTCAACCTGATGGACCAGTACTACCCTGCCGGCCGGGTGGACCGGGACCATTACCCCGAGCTCAATCGGCGGCTCACCTCGCGGGAGTACGCCGAGGCACGCGGGTTCGCCCAGGCGCTCGGGCTCAGGCTGGACAGGAGAAAGGCCGCCCCTCCTCTCGGAGTGACGGCCTGAACGCGGAGCTGGGTGGGTTTCTGAGCCGTAATGCTCCGCGGTGAGATCACCGGGAAGGTGACTTCTCGGTCTTCGCGGACTTCTCGGCTTTCATCAGGCTTTCCCAGGTCGCCGAGTCGAGCTGGCCGGTCGCGCTGAGCTTCTCGGTCTCCTGATACTGGCGCAGGGCGCTGGTGAAGTCGTCGTTGACCTTTCCGGTCACCTTGCCCTTGTAGAGGCCCCGCCGGGCGAGAATCCGCTGGGCGTGCTCGATCCGGGCCCGGGTGGCGACGAAGGGTTTCTGGGTGCCGCTGTGGGCCATGGCCACGTGGTGAGTGTCCGGAGCGGCCTTCGCGGGGGCCTGAGCCGCTGCCTGGGCCGCGGGTTTGGCGGGGGCCTGGGTCGCGGCCTGCGCAGCGAGCGAGCTTGCGCCCGCCAGGGTCAGGACCGCACCTGCCAACGCGAGCTTTGTCGTCATCGTCGTTCCACTCCTCGAGCGAGGGCCGCGCCGGGCGGCCGGTGAGTTCGACCTGCGCCCCTTGCTCGGGCAAGCCGGGTGCCAACCGGCAGCGTGCCCGCCGCGGGGCGGGAGCGGCGCCGTAAGGCGCGATGCGGGTTGGGGCTAGGCGACCGGCTCGGGGGAGCGGCGAGTGGCGGGCGAGGCGGGACCGGGACGCCTTGACCGGCTCTCCCTGTCCCGGCGGGCCACTTTGTCAACCAGTGCGGTCCGGTGGGTCCGAGGCGGACAGCGAGGCGCCCGTGAGCCCCCAGCGCTGCAGCATCCGGCTCAAGGTACGGCGCGAGATCCGGAGCACCCGGGCCGCCCGCTCCCGGTTGCCCTGGCAGGCGGCCAGGACGGCCAGCACGTGCTCCCGTTCCACCTGGGCGAGCGGGACGAGCCGCACCCCGCCGCCCCCGCCGCTTGCGCCCGGAGCCGCGTTGTTCTCTCGCAACTCGGGCGGGAGATGCTCCGGTCCGATCACATCCTGCTCGGCGAGGACCAGCGAGCGTTCCAGCACGTTTTGCAGCTGGCGGACGTTGCCCGGCCAGTCATAGCGGAGGAGCAGCGCCTGGGCCTCGGGATCGAGGGCCACCGGACCACGGTGGTGTTTCCGCGCCAGGCCACGCAGGGTGGCGTCCACCAAGAGCGGGATGTCCTGGCGTCGTTCCCGGAGCGGAGGAAGGTGGATGCTCACGACGTTCAGGCGGTAGAAGAGATCCTCGCGGAACGCGCCGTCCCGCACCAGTGCCTCCAGATCCCGATGGGTGGCGGCGATCACGCGCACGTCCACCTTGACCGGCGATTCCGACCCGACGGGGGTGATCTCCCGCTCCTGGATCGCGCGGAGGAGGCGGGTCTGGAGCGCAGGGGTGACGTCGCCGATCTCGTCGAGGAAGAGTGTTCCGCGATCGGCCTCGCGAAAGAGGCCGGGCCGGGCCGCGACGGCGCCGGTGAACGCGCCTCGCACATGACCGAAGAGCTCGCTCTCGAGCACGCCCTCGGCGAGCGCGGCGCAGTTGACGCTCACGAACTTGTGCTGGGCCCGGTCGGAAAACTGATGAATGATACGGGCGACCAGCTCCTTTCCGGTTCCGGTCTCCCCGGTGATGAGCACCGACGCCTGGGTCGGCGCCACCCGCGCGACGGTCTTCATCACGCCGATGATGGCGGGACTGTGGCCCACCAGCTCCCGCCCGGGCTCCGGTTCGTCCCCGAGCGGGGCGGTCGCCGCGCTCCGCTCGGCGGCCAGCCTCCGCCGGGCGAGGGCTCTCCCCAGGATGGCGCGGAGTTCGGCGATGTCGTACGGCTTGCTGATGAAATCGTGGGCGCCGGCGCGGATCGCCGCCCCGGCCGCAGCGGCGTCGCCGAACCCGGTGAGCACGATCACCACGGCCGAGGGGTCGCGCTCGCGGATGGCCTTGACCAGATCGAGTCCGCTCTGCCCCGGCATCCGGAGGTCGGTGAGCACGGCGTCGAAGGGCCCGTGCGTCGCCACGCGACTCAGCCCCTGGCTCACGCTGGTGGCCTGCTGGACCTCGTAGCCGTCGCGGCTCAGCACCTCCTCGAGCAGGCGGCAGGCCTCCTCGTCGTCATCCACGACCAGGAGGCGGGCTCGGTCAGGCCCGGCCATGGTCCACTCCGGCGGCGGGGAGCGAGAGCCGCCAGACCGTGCCGCGGGGCGAGGGCCGGAGATTCAGCTCTCCGGCCATGGCGCGGGCCAGCCGCTGGCTCACCGCCAGCCCGAGGCCGGTCCCGCGTCCGGGTTTGGTGGTCACGAACGGCTGAAACAGGCGGGACCGCACCTCGGGCGCGAGTCCCGGCCCGGTATCGGCCACCTCCAGCCAGACCACGGCGGGCTCGCGCCCCACCCGGAGCGTGAGGGCACCCCCGCCGGGCATCGCCTCGACCGCGTTCTTGAGCAGGTTGAGCAGAATCTGCTCGACCAATCCGGCGTCGCAGTGGCAGCGGAAGCCAGCCGGCCCGGGGCCGTTCTGGACCTGGAGCTCGGCCCGCACGCCGGACGAGGCGATCACGGGTTCGAAGAAGGCCAGCACCCGGCTTCCGACCTCGGCCAGGTCTGCCTCGCCGGGTTCCGGCCGGGGCCAGCCGCCGTGTTCCAGCCGCGCCCGCACGATCCCGGTCAGGCGATCCACCTGGCGCAGCACCGTCTCCAGTCGTTCGGCGGCATCGCTCGCCTGGCCCCGACCGAGATCGTCGCGCAGCAACTGAAGGTGGCCCTTCACCGTGCTGAGCGGGGTCCCGATCTCGTGGGCGAAGGCGGCGGCCATTTCCTCTGCCAGGGCCAGGCGGTCGAGCCCCCGGGCCCGTTCCTCCAGGGCGAGCATGGCGCCGCGGGCCTCGCTCTCGCGCCCCCGCTCCGCCAGGGCGCGCTGCATCTCGTTATACCGGCGCGCCAGCGCCCGAAACTCTCGGGGGCCGTGTTCCGGTGCCGGCGAGGGCTCTTCCCTCCCCACCCGGGCGCGCTCCATCGCCTGGCCCAGGGCGTGAAGCGGCCGCTCGACCCAGTAGCTGGTGAGCCAGGCGACGCCCAGGGCCAGGAGGCCGGCCGCGACCAGGGCGGCGCCGTAGGCCCGGCGCCGTTCCAGCCGGGCCCAGGTCTCGAGCGTGCGGGTGGAAACGGCGACCGCGAG
>JBBIMQ010000124.1:0-7950 GCA_037444345.1 Gemmatimonadota bacterium
TCATCGTCGAGGTGAAGTACGCCTTCCCCCGGCAGATTTCGGAGACTTTCTTGACGAACTCCACCAGGGAGCGTTCCCGGGCCAGCATGAAGGTGTTGATGATGATCCCGGCCCGGCGGCAGTCCGCCACCTCACGGTAGGTGGCCTGGAGGATCGTGGGGTCGAGGCCCATCGAGTTCACGTAGACCCGGCCGTCAGGCAGCGTGAGCGCCGAAGGCTTCCCGTCGGTGATCATGATGATCTGGCGCATGTCCTTCTTCTGGGCCTGAAGCAGCCGGCGGGCGAGCTTGAGTCCCTCCGCGGTGTTGGTGTGATAGGGCCCCACCTGGACCGCCGCGAGCGCGGCGAGAGGGATCTCCTGGGCGGTGTCGTGGAACAGCACCACCTTGATCGAGTCGCCCGGAAACTGGGTGCGGATGAGGTGGGTGAGCGCCAGGGCGACCTTCTTGGCGGGCGTGAATCGGTCCTCGCCGTAGAGGATCATCGAGTGGGAACAATCGAGCATGAGCACCGTCGCCGCCGAGGAGCGGTACTCCGCCTGGCTCACCATGAGATCGCCGTAGTCCAGCTCGATCGGGACCCGGAGCCCCTGCCGGGCGAGCGCCCGGGTGAGGGTGGCGGGGACGTCGAGGTTCAGCGTGTCGCCGAACTCGTACGGTTTGCTCGCCGCCTCGACTTCCGTCCCGGTGGCCAGGTACGGGGTGTCGTGCGCCCCGAACGACGATTTCCCGATGCTCCCCAGGAGATGTTTGAGCGTCTTGTAGCCCAGAAAGTCCACCCCCTTCTCGGTGAGGCCGAACTGCACCTGCCGGGCAGCGGAGGCCGCCTGGCCCCCGGGGCCGAAGAGGGTGGAGTAGCCCGCCGGCATCTGCGGGGGCTGGCTCAGGGTGAGATATCCCTCCTCGATCAGCCGCTGCACGATCCGGTCCAGGAGCTGCGCCAGCTCGGCCTCGAGCTCGCGGTCGCGCTCGGGATTCCCGGTGGTCCCGTCGCGGAGGAGTTGGAGCGCCTCGGGGCTCAACTGTCCCGACTTCATGAGGGCCCGGAGAATCGCCTCGCGCAGCGCCTCGAGAGAACGATCTCCGGGATCCTCCCCCCACCACGGCTCGCCGGCAAACCCGCTCTGCAGCAGGAAATCCCCGAGCTGATCCAGCAGCGCCTGAAGATTGACCGCCTCGGCGAGGCCGGGAACGAACTTGGAATAAGTGGTGAGGCGCATGGCGGTGACGGCAAGCCGTGGTGGGGGCTCGCCTGCCCTCCTTGCTCTAGAAATACCCCGGGTTCGCTCTCAACTCAACCCTCGGCCCGCCACGCGGTTCCCTGTCCGCGCTTCGCTGCTTACCCTTCCTCCCCGTGCCCCTCCTCGACCGCCTGGCCCGGACCTTTCCCGCCCTCACCGTCCCCGATTTCCGGCGCTTTTTCGTGGGCCAGTTCGTGTCGCTCACGGGCACCTGGATGCAGGTCGTGGCGCAGGGATGGCTCGTCCTCCAGCTCACGAACTCCCCCTTCCTCGTCGGGCTGGTGAGCACGCTGGGGTCCCTGCCGATTCTCCTGTTCACTCTGTACGGCGGTGTGGTGGCGGACCGGGTCAACCGGCGCCGGGCGCTCATCCTGCTGCAATCGCTGATGCTGGTCGAGGCCCTGGCGCTCGCGGTGCTGACCGCCTCCCGGCACGTCACGGTGGGGTGGGTCATGCTGCTTGCCGTGGCGGCGGGCACCCTCTCGGCGTTCGAGGTCCCCATTCGCCAGTCCTTTCTGCTCGAGATGGTGGGCCGCGATCACCTGATGAACGCCATCGCGTTGAACTCGTCCAACTTCAATCTCACCCGGATCGTGGGTCCCGCGCTGGCCGGAGGCCTCATCGCGACGGCGGGGCTCGCCGCCTGCTTTTTCGCCAACGCGGCGAGCTTCCTCGCGGCGATCGGGGCGCTGCTCCGGATCGTTCCCCGCAACCCCGCCCGACCGGCGGACCCCGACCGGCGTCCGAGTTTCTGGGAGGGGGTCCGCTACGCGATGGGCGAGCCGGAGCCGCGGGCGCTGCTTCTCCTCACGGCGACCTTCAGCATCTTCGGCTTCTCCTTCATCCCGATGCTCCCGGTGTACGCCAAGCACGAGCTGGGGACGGGGGCGGCGGGCTACGGCGGGCTCCTGTCGGCCGTGGGGCTCGGCGCCAGCCTGGGCGCGCTCGCCGTGGCGGCCTTCGGGCGCCGGTTTCCTCCCCGGCGGCTCATCCTGGCCGCCGGGTACACCTTCGGCGCCAGTCTCTGCCTCGTCTGGTTCGGGCCCTCCTACGGTCCCTCGGCGCTGCTGTTCGCCGCCGCCGGCTGCGCGATGATCCTCAACAACATCACGGCCAACACGCTGCTGCAGTCCAGGTCGCCGGATCACCTGCGCGGCCGGGTCATGGGGTTCTACTCCCTCATGGTACTGGGCATGGCCCCGTTCGGTTCGTTTCAGGCCGGGTGGGTGTCGGAGCGATTCGGCGTGCGGGTGGCGATGCTCCTGGGCGGGCTGGCCTGTCTGGCTGCCACTGTCCTGGTGCTGAGGGGGGGGTCGGTGAACGGAACGGAGCGCGCGGGGGGAACGCCGCACCGGGTCGAGCGTTGACGCGAGCGCCGGGCCGGATCCGCGGTCGAGGCCAGCTCGCCCGCTCGCCGCGGCTCCCTCGCCTCTGCCCTCTTACCCTCCCGTCCCGCGCTCGCTATCGTACCGGCCATGCTCATCACCATCTCGCGGCAGTACGGCGCCGGGGGTTCGGAGGTCGCCCGGCTGGTCGCCGAGCGGCTGGGCTGGCAGGTCGTGGACAACGAGATCGTGGATCTGGTGGCCCGCCGGGCCGGGCTCACCCGGGAGGAGGTCGCCTCGCAAGACGAGCGAGTTCCCGGGTTCGTCGAACGCCTGGCCCACGCGCTGGCGGCGAGTTCCCAGGAGTACGCGGTTCCCGAGCTTGGTGTCGCCGTGCGTACCGAGGAGCCGGCCCTGGTGCGGATCACCGAGCTGGTGGTGAAGGAGGTTGCGGCGGAAGGGCGGGTGGTGCTGGTGGGTCGAGCGGCGCCGGCCGTGATCGGCCAGGTGCCCGGGGCGCTGCACGTCAAGCTGGTGGCGCCGCGCTCGTTTCGCATCCGGGTCGCCATGGAAGCCGAAGGGCTGGACGCCCGGACCGCGGAGCGGCGGCTGGAGCAGGTGGACGCCCAGCGGGCCCGCTACCATCGGGAGCACTACGGCCGCGACTGGGACGATCCGGTCCACTTTCACATGGTGCTGAACACCGGCCTGCTCGGGTTCGACGGGGCGGCCGAGGTGATCGTGGCCCGGGCCCGGGCGCTGGGGTGGTAGCGACTCCGGGATGCTGGGCCTGGGGCCCGGCACTCGTCGTCCGCCGCCGCTCGCCGCGAACCCGCCGCCTCAGAATTGGAATCCCTTGGGATGTCCCGGCTCGCGCCGCTCCGGCCGGGCCCGAGTGTAGCCCAGCTCCTCGGTCCGGCTGATCCGCTTCTGGGCCACCAGCCCCTCGAGGATCAGCTCGCACGCCGCCACCAGGTGCCCCCGCTCCTCCCCGCCCGCGAGCCCGGTGTCGGTGGCGGCCTGGACCAAGCCCGGCACCACGCGGAAGCCCTTGAGGCATGCCTCGGTCCGCTCATCGGGGCTTACCTGGAGCGCGCCGCCCGCGTCGAACCAGCCCACGATCGGCTCGAGGTCGTACCCGCCCGCCCGCGCCCGGAGGGTCTCCCCCGCCGCCTGGCGAATCAGCTCCTTGGCAATGACTTCGCCGCCCTGCAGCTCGCCCTCGTATTCCAGCTCCAGCTTGCCCGTGATGGAAGGCACCGCGGCGTACACGTCGCTCACCTTGAGGACGGCCGCCTCCTCGCCTGCCAAGAGGGCGCGGCGCTCCGCGTTCGAGGCGGCATGCTCCAGCACGCTGATCGGCAGGCGCTGGCTCACCCCGGACCGCCGGTCAATCCGCTTGTCCTGGCGGGCGGCGAAGGCCACCCGCTCGATCAGCTCCAGCACGAACTCCGGCACCGCCAGGGCCAGCCCGTCGCGCTTGACCCACGCCTCCTGGGCCGTGATGGCCATGCCCAGCTCCACCGTGCGCGGGTAATGGGTAATGATCTCCGAGCCGATCCGGTCCTTGAGCGGAGTGATGATCTTGCCCCGGGCGGTATAGTCCTCGGGATTCGCGGTGAAGGCGAGCAAGACATCGAGCGGGAGGCGCACCGGGTAGCCTTTGATCTGGATGTCGCCTTCCTGCATGATGTTGAACAATCCCACCTGCACCTTGCCGCTCAGGTCCGGAAGCTCGTTGATCGCGAAGATGCCCCGGTTGGCCCGCGGGAGAAGCCCGAAGTGCATCGTGAGCTCGTCCGAAAGCAGGTGGCCGCCCCGCGCCGCCTTGATCGGATCCACGTCGCCGATCAGGTCGGCGATGGTCACGTCCGGTGTCGCGAGCTTCTCCACGTACCGGTGCTCGCGGGGCAGCCAGGCGATGGGTGTCGCATCGCCACAGTTGGCGATGTACTCCTTGGCGTAGCGGGAGATCGGCGCGAAGGGATCGTCGTTCACCTCGCTCCCCTCGACGATCGGGATCACCTCGTCGAGGAACCCCACCAGTTGCCGGAGGATGCGGCTCTTGGCCTGCCCGCGGAGGCCGAGCAGAATGAAATGATGCCGGGCCAGCAACGCGTTGGTGAGCTGGGGGAGGATCGTGTCCTCGTAGCCCACGATGCCCGGAAACAACGCCTCCCCGTGGGCGAGCTTGCGAAGCAGGTTGGCCCGGATCTCGTCCCGCACCGACCGGCCCCGCAGGGGGGGATGCGCCCAGGGCGAGCGCTTGAGCTCACCCAGCGTTCGGGGGAGTGTCATGGCTGGAAAGTAGCGCCGTCGGCGGTTTGGTGGCGCCGCCACGCCTCCCGGCGAGGGTCACTCGGCGGGCGCTGGAAGCAAGACGTGCCCCTGGTGCTCGGGCCGCGGCTCGCCGGGGTACTCGCGGTCACTCAGCAAGGGTGCAGGGGCGCGGCGCGCGTTGTGATCCCCATCACATTCGATGCATCACTAGCCCATGTCACGCCCCTTGACAAGCCGCGGTGCTCCTCTATACTTGCGCGCGGTTTTGCCCGTGCCCGGGAATCTCCGGCACGAACCGCCCCGACGCCCCACCTACATGTCACAGGGAGTACCCATGAGGAAGTTCCTGGCTCTGGCAGCCCTGCTCGCCTTGGCTGCCTGCGGTGAGAAGAAGTCCCAGGCGGCTCCGGCCGCCGATACGGCGGCTGCCGCCCCCGCCCCCGCGGACACGGCGAAGGCGGATACCAGCATGGCGCGAGATACCTCGCACCAGATGTAGAGCGGAGGTGTCGAGGCACCGACCTCCCGAGGGGCCCCGCAAGGGCCCCTCGGTCGTTCGGGGGAGCCGCTGGTGAGCGGCGAGCGCCGCCCCGGCCGCCTTTCCTCGCCGGGCTCGTTCCTCCCGGGCTCACGCCGCGAGGGGCTCGGGGGGGTGCGGAAGCGGGACGACACGGGCCGGCTGCCCTCCCGCGGTCACCCTCTCGCCGAGCGCCGTTTCGCGGCGGAGCATGCCGATCCCCAGGCGGCGGCCACCGGTTTCCAGCACGGAGGTCACCCTGCCCACGGTTTTTCCGTCGCTCGCCGTCACGGCATCGCCATCGAGCGGCGCCAGATCGGTCCACACCAGCCCCTTGAGCCCCCAGTTGGCGTGGCCCCGGAAGTGGAGCCGGGCCACAGTCTCCTGGCCGACGTAGCAACCCTTCTCGTACGACACCCCCCCGATTTCGTCGTAGCGGACCTCCTGCGGCAAGGTACGCTCCCGGATCTCGCGGCCCAGGCGCGGCCATCCCGCGAGAATGCGGGCCGCCTCCGCCACGTCCTCGGAACCCAGGGTCACGCCATGCGCCGCAAGTGCGGTGAGGAGGCGATCGCGTGCCTCGGTCTGCGCCACCACCAGGCCCTGGAACGGCGCTGCAGCGTGCGGCCGGGCCAGCACCGTGCTGCCCATCTCATCATGCCGGTCTTCGGCCCGGCCCGCTCCGGGCGGATCGCCCAGCCCGACAGCCCGGAGGGCGTGGAGCGCATGATCGCCGTAGAGCCGGATCGCGCTCAGGGCGCCGGTCATGTCCCTGGCCCGGGCCAGGCGGGGCGGGAGCTGGCGCCTGAAGAGGGCGAGCGAAGGGTCGCGCCCTTCTGGTTCCGCCAAGAGGAGGAACGCGTGGTCCAGCCGGAGGACCCAGTAGTCCGCGACGATCATGCCCTTGGGCGTAAGCATCGCTCCGTAGACGATGCTCCCGGCTCCGGGTCGCTCGACGTCGTTGGTGAGGAGGCCCTGGATGCAGGTCGCCGCGCCCGGACCGCTCACCTCGAAGGCCGCCGGCTCCCACGGCACGGCGCCCGGCCCCCGGCGGATGAGCGAGAGGGGGGCGGCGTCGAGGCGAACGAGGGGGAGGGTCATCTCCACGGCAAGTCATCCGGATGGCGCCCGGAGAGGTCCGGCCACACGAGCTCCGCCATGCGCAGCTCTTCCGGGGCGTGTGACGTGGCCAGCATCACGCAGCGCATCCCGGCGGCCCGGGCCGCGGCGAGGCCGGGGAGCGAATCCTCGATGACCACGCAATGCCGGGGCGGAATCTGGAGCAGCTCCGCGGCCCGGCGGTACCCCTGCGGGTCCGGCTTGCAGGCGGTCACATCTTCCGCGGCGACGATCGCACCGAAGAGTTCCCTGAGCCCTGCCTCGCGCAGGACCAGTTCGACCTCCCGCCGCAACGCTCCGGACACGACGGCGAGCCGATAGCCCAGCGCGCCGGCGGTCCGCACGAACTCCGCCGCGCCCGGCACCAGCTCCATGGAGGCCCGCACCGCCCGCTCGTAGAGCGCCGCCTTGCGCTCGATGGCCTGCCGCAGCCGCTGCTCGTCGGCGGGCCACCCCAGGCGCTCGAACGTGTACCGAAAGCACTCGCGATCGTCGAAGCCGAGGTATTCCCGGTAGTACCGCTCGCGGTCGAGGGTGTACCCGTAGGTGGCGAGAGTCGCGATGAGGGCGTCGCAGTGCAGAGGCTCGTCGTCAATGATGACGCCATTGAAGTCGAAGAGGATGGCCCGCGACATGAGAGATAAGGTAAGGGACCGCCGCAGCGAAGGGGAAAGGGCGAACCGGTGGCGCCACTCGGCCTCCGCTTCACCCCCCGCCGTTCGATCGGTACGACCAATCCAGCACCTCCACCGGATGCACCACGGCGATCGGCAGCCCGGCGGCCCTGAGCCCGGCGCCGATCTGCATGATGCAGCCCGGGTTCCCGGTGGCCACCAGGGCCGGGCGGGGCAGCGCAGCGGCGAGAGTCTGGAGCTTGGCGTCGAGCACCAGGCGCGAGAATTCGGGTTCGAGAAAGGAGTAGAGGCCGGCACTGCCGCAGCAGCGGTCCGAGTCGGGCAAGATCCGGACTCTGAGCCCGGGCACGGCCCGGAGGACCGCGAGCGGGGCCTCGTGGACCCGCTGAGCATGGTACAGGTGGCAGGGAGCGTCGTACGCCAGGTCGAGCTCCAGCGGTCCACCCGGCCGCGGTCCCCGCTCGGCCAAGAGCTCGGTCACGTCACGCACCCGGCCGGCGAACTCTCGGGCGGCGCCGGTGCCGAGGAGCTGCCCGTAGTCCTTGAGCAAGGCGCCGCACCCCGCGCTGTTGACGGCGACGAGATCGGCGCGGCCGGTGAAGGCCGCGAGGTTGGTGCGGGCCAGTTCCGCAGCGGTGGCCTCGTCGCCAGCGTGGTCGTGCAGCGCGCCGCAGCAGGTCTGCCCTGGCACTTCCACCACCCGGTAACCGTTGGCTTCCAGGGTTCGCCGGGTGGCGTCGTGGACGTGGCTGAACAGGGTGTCCATGACACAGCCGCGGAAGAGAGCGACCGTGGGGCCGGAAGGCGCGGCTCGGATAGGGGTTCCCCTGGCTG